>JARYMD010000147.1 GCA_029907285.1 Verrucomicrobiota bacterium
GACTGGCCGGTCGAGAAAAAAACGTGATAGCATGGTGGTCCTCCACTACTTTGCGTTGGGCGTTGCAGCCGCCTTTTGACCGGGCGGCATTTGGCCGACCGGCATCCCCTGGCCTGACGACATTCCTTGACCGGGCGTGCCCGCCGGTGGGCCTTCCCTGACCGGCATGCCCGGTCTCAGACGTTGGAGCCCTTCGACGATCACGCGGTCGCCGGGCGCAAGGCCGCTTGTCACAAGCCATTTGTCCCCGATCGCGCGCTCGAGCACCAGCGGCCGTGCCTGCGCCTTGCTCTCCGCATCCAGAATCAACACGTAAGGATTTCCCTTTGGATCCCACAACACCGCTTGCTGAGGAACCAGAATGCCCTTCTCATTGACACCTTCCTTGACCAACGCCCGGACAAACATGCCCGGCAGCAGCACGTTCTTCGGGTTCGGGAACACCATGCGCAGTATCACCGTGGCGGTGGTGGGGTCCACCGACACGTCCCGGAACTGGAGCGTGCCTTCGAGCTCATACCGCGTGTCGTCGTCAAGCAGCAGTTGCACAGCGTTCTGGTTGTTGCCGCCGCGGGCCAGCCGGCCTTCCGCCAGCCGCTTTTGCAGCCGGAGCAATTCCGCAGTGGATTGCGGCGCGTCCACATAAATCGGGTCCAGTTGCTGCACCACAGCCAAAGGCACGGGTTGATAGGCAGTCACAATGGCGCCATCGGTCACGCTGGATTTGCCGATCCGCCCTGAAATGGGCGAGGTGATCTTGGTGTAGCCAAGATTGATGCGCGCTGTTTCAACCGTGGCCTTCCAGTATTGCACATCAGCCTCGGCTTGCCGCAGCGCGGACGCCGCGTCGTCGTAGGCCTGTTGGCTGACTGCCTTCTCGGCGACCAGTTGCTTGAACCGCTCTTCGCGGGCGCGAATTGCCGGCAGGTTCGCTTCAGCCCGGCCAAGGGCGGCAAGAGCATTGTCAAAGGCGGCCTGGAACGGAGCTGGATCGATCTGGTACAACACCTGGCCGGCTTTCACCTCCGAACCTTCCTCGAAAAGCCGCTTCAGAATCAGGCCGCTGACCTGCGGCCGGATTTCGGCGATCAGGTATGGCGATGTGCGCCCGGGAAGCTCGGTCGTCAAAGCAACCGGCTGTTGTGTGACCGTCACCGCGACAACCTCCGGCACCATGGCGCCCATCATGCCCGCAGCGCCACCGGGAGGGCTGCCGCCGGGTGGTTTGCCGCATCCCACCAGCGCCAGCCCCAAAGCAGCCGCTGCCAATAATGCGACACCGCTTCTCGCGCCCGTTGTTCTCATTGGGAATTCTCTCCTGAGTATTGAATAACTGTTCATTTTGTCCAAAACCTGTTCTCTGGCCGCCGCGAAATGGCCAATAAAATGGCCAATACCATCCGCGTCCCGCCGTGATAAAGCAAGTCCCCTCAAAGCTGGCAATTTGTCCGCACCTGGCATAAGCCTCTTCCCGAATTCTATCCTGATTGTTTTTTGCTCGCGCTTGCGTGCCCGTTCCGACAAACACCCTTCGCGCGCTCTGGGGCATGGTTATCAGCCCGGCCCGGCGCCGCCCCGTGCAAAAACACTTCCACGAGGGTTTCAGCCACCGCGCGATTCAACGGTTGATCCGGCTTCAACACATGCAACAGAACGTGCAAATGCATCAGCCCGGCAAATCCCATCGCAAGAGCCCTCGCGTCAAATCTGCGCGTCAACTCGCCGTTTTCCTGGCCGCGCCTGATCAAATCTTCCAAGAACAGATAGCTCTTGAATCCCTTCTTGAAGCATTCGGCTTCCGCCGGCACTTCTCCGGATGCGGCCACCGCGCTCGCGAAAGCAAGGCGCATCAGTTCCCGGTTCGCGCTCGCGAACTCGAACATTGTTATGGCGATTTCTCGCAACTGCCCGGCGAGGGTGGTCGCGCGAGCAACGGCCTCGCGCATCAAGCGCAGCCGTTCTTCGGCTGCCCAATCCACGAGCGCCCGGTAAAGGCCCGCCTTGCTCCCGAAATAGTAATACAGCACGGGCCGCGAAACCCGTGCGGTGGTGACAATGTCACTCACCGAGGTTCCGGCATAACCCTTTCGCGCGAACCATTTCAGGGCCGCCTGCAAGATGTGTTGGCGCGTGTCAGCCTCGCCGTGCATAAATATCTACCGAACGGTAGGTCCACACCGGCGCCCTGTCAAGCGGCTTTTTTGCGCCGGGGATGTTGCCGGACCCGCACATTCCTGAAGCTTTTGAAGAGCCTTCCTGCGCAGGCCATCCCGTATGACTATATTGGAGAATCGTTCATATTCGCGAAGGTTTTCAGGCTGCGGGTTTGGTCAGTTTACCCGTATCAGTTTCCCTCGCCGTCGATAAGGCGGTCACGACGATGTGGGTCTTGGAAAACGCAAATAGAGTGCCAGGCACTTTGTTCGCAGTGTGGACTCAAATAAAGTGCCAGGCACTTTGTTGCACATGCCCTGACTGAGGCTCGCTGGGACAGCTAGCCCTGCCATGCATGAACCCTTGCATGCAGGTAGGGCGCGCCGTCCCTGGCGCGCCGGGTGGGGGCTTGATCAGGGTGGTTTTCCCTGCGACGGAGTCGCAGCGGATATTTCGCAGCGCGGCGTCGCAGAGGGCTCTCGTCAACGTGCGCAGGCACCGAGTCTCTGCCCGCCAGGAAACTTTGGTTCCGGCTACGCCGGGCTGCGAAATATGCGATCTGACAGTGGCGCCTGACAACATGAAAGGAGAATAACGATATGACGAGAGTGACTCTTGAAATGATGAAGGAGTGCCTCAACCGATTTGGGTGGCGAAATTACAAGGCCGCACAGGAGCCGCTCGAAAAGGAGGGGATAATATTCACCGGATGGCAGTCGCCGGAACACGAGGAATGTTACATCCTGACCATAGATCCAATGGTCGAGATGGGTTGCCTTTCATTCCGCGTGCCGGAAGTGCTCAAAGCGTCGGCGGAGGATGTTCCAACGAAACGCATAGCCAACCTTTGCTTTGCGATCGGGTACTTGAACTACCGGCTGCTCCTGGGCAAGTTCGCATATGACCCGAGCGACGGCGAGGTCAGATTCTCTGTGGACATCCCTATCGAGGAAAACACCTTCACGTACGAACAGTTCGTCCATTGCCTCGGCGCAGCAGTTCACTCTGTCGAAAAGTATGCCCCCGCCTTGCGCAGGCTCGCCGAAGGAGAACAAACAACTGACGAGTTCATCGAGTGGGACAAGAAACACCGTGCCGGCGAACTGAAACGCTCGGTCGCCGAATTCCTCCGCCAACTTCTCCGGCATCTGGATGACGATTCCGATTCATTTCCGGGACGCGGCGGAACCGACAGGCCACGTGGCGGAAACGGCGGCGATCTGTTTGATTAGTTGCAGCCAACAGACAACATTCCTCCGCCGATGATCGGTTTTCCACGGCAAGCAATGCTTCCAAAGCACGTCGGTGCGTCGGAATGCGTTCAGTCTGCGCGCGCATGCGCAAAGTGCCGGGCTTCGCACCTCTCCTCATGCAGGCGTTTTCAGTCCAATGCACTGTGAGGATCGAAGCTGTATCACCGCGCTAGAAGAAAATGTCGTCTTCGGCAATGTCAGGGACGCCTATGACAAGCACGCGCATGCGGCCCTGTGCACCGTGGACAACGCCAGGTGGAATATGCAGCAGCGTGCCTTGCCGCACCGCATGAAGCACGCCGTCGAGCACGACGGCGCCCTCGCCTTCAAGCACGTAATAAAGCTCTGTGCTTCTCTTGTGGTAATGTGGTTTGGCTTTGTCGATGTCAACCACATGCGCCCATGCAACAACTCCGGTTCCTGCGTCTTCCCGGCTGATCAGGCGATATCGCCAGCCGCAGGTGCTGCGTTCTTTGGGTGCCTGTTCTTCGTGTCGGACAAGAACAGGGGCAGCTGAACCGGCAGGGTGACGTTGATCGGTCATCGGTTTGTCGGGGGCAGACTGATTTCCACGTTGTACTCTTTCTTGAGTTTTTCGGTGTATTCCGGGAGGCGCTTTTGCAGTTCCTGATTGATCAGGAACTCACGAATCTCGGGGGCAGCTTTGTCATAGGGAATCTTGCCAGCCGGCGTGCGCTCGAGAACCCGTACGATGTAAAAGCCCAGCTTGTTCGTGATTGGACCGGCGATTTCGTTGATGGGCAATTCAAAAAGCATGGCTTTCAGCTCTGCCAATTCCGGCAATGAGCGTGCGGTACGAACAACAACGTATTCGCCGAGGTTGCGCTTGGCCTCAAGGTCATCGCTGTACTTCCTGGCAAGGTCGCTCCAGCTTTCACCGGCCTTGAGCCTTGCCACAAGGCGGTCCGCCAATGCGCGTTTTGCTTCGCGATCTGGTTCCGGCAGCTCCTGCTTCGTTACTCGGTCGATCGTATAAAGGGCTATGATGTTTGCGCGCACTTGCTCGGGTCGTTCGAGCCGGGCGAGATTTGCCCTGGTGATTTCTTCGAGCTTCTTCTTGCCATCAGCGTAAAACACGGTTTCGGGGCCTTCCCTGGCAAGCCGGTCAACGACTGCTTTGACTTCTCTGGCTTGCTGATCCATTCCGTGCTCGTAAAAGTCGCGCACTTCATCTTCCGAAACCGAGATTGTGGATTTGAGTTCGCGGGCGACGACGGTTTCGACGATTGCCTGTTCATTGGCTCTTTTCTCGAACAATTCGGGCGTCATTCCTGTTGCTCGAAGTTGGCGTCGATATGACTCCTCTGACGAAGCCTTGCCTTTGGTGTCGGCAATGAACTTGTCAGCAGCCTCTTTTGCCTTTTTCAAGTCTTCTTCGGTTGCCTTTTGCAGGAGGATTCGGCTGACCACCATTCGGTCCAAGAGCCGTGCGGCGACAGCATTGCGATCGCGGTCTGATATGAACTGCTTTTGGGTGGCCAGCGTGGCCCGCAGGTTTGCCACAGCCTCATCCAGCTCGCTTTGCCGGATTTCAAATCCTTTCCCTTTTGCCACAACAGGATCGGGGAAAAGCTCGACAGCATTTGTTTTTGCGGCGGCAAGGCCGCATGTTGAGCAAGCAACAGCCAGAATCGAAGTGGCGACTGCGAGAAACCAGCGGTATTGGGGCATAAAGCGATACAGTGAAACGGCTTGAGCCAAGCAAGTGCTGCCTGACCCCGATACGGAGTTCAATCCACGTTGAGCAGTGCTTTTCCTCATGAAAGCCGGGCGACACGCACGTTGGTAATGTCAGGGTCGGACTGGAGTTTCTGCAACACTTTGGTCGGAGGGACACTGTCGAGGTTGAGCACCGTCAAAGCCCGACCGCCAGCCCGGTCGCGATGCAGGCTCATTGTGGCGATGTTGACGTTGTGTTTGCCCAGCAGCATTCCGATATAGCCGACCATGCCTGGGCGATCGGCGTTGTTCAACAGCAGCAGCACCCCCTCGGGGACGATTTCAACCGGTTGCTCGTTGAGCCGCACGATGCGAGGATGACGAAGCGTGCTGAAAAACGTCCCACCAGCCGACACTTTTTGGTCTCCAGAATAGGCCGCAACATGCAGCCACTCGTGATAATCCGTTTCCTCGTTCGACTTTGTTTCTTCTACCAGAAGGCCGAGGCTGGCTGCGAGTGACCTGACGTTAACCTGATTGACCTCGGTGCCGCCGGCAAACGCAAGAAAACCGGTCAAAACAGCGCGCGTGATCGGGTCCGTGGGAAGCTCAGTGGCAGCGCCGCCATACGTCACGACCAACCGATCATTGCGTTTCGGCCCCAGTTGGGCGACCAATCTTCCAAGCTTCTCACCGAGTGTCAGGTATGGTTTCACCAACTCGTAAGTCTTGGCGTCGAGACTCGGCAAATTGACCGCATTCCGCACGGCGCCGCGCAGGAGAAACTCGGTGAGTGTTTCGGCGATTTCTATTCCGACGTTATCTTGCGCCTCATGAGTGCTTGCACCCAGGTGAGGTGTCATGATGACCGCCGGGTGCGATCTCAGCGGCGAGTCTTGCGGCAAAGGCTCTTTTTCGTAAACATCAAGAGCCGCGCCTGCGACCTGACCGCTGTCCAACGCGGCGAGCAGGTCTGCCTCTTTGATGATGCTTCCCCGGGCGCAATTTATGATTCGAACGCCACGTTTCATCTTCGAAAAAGCACTGGCGTCAATCATGCCGCGCGTCTCGTCGCTCATCGGCAGATGAATGGTGATAAAGTCTGCACGACGGTACAGATCATCAACTGCCTCAACCATTTCGACCTGCAACAGCTTGGCTCGCGCAAGGCTCAGGTACGGGTCGTAACCGAGCACTTTCATCCCGAACGCTGTTGCGCGGCGTGCGACCTCGCTGCCGATCCGCCCGAGTCCGAGAATCCCGAGTGTTTTGCCATACAACTCTGTGCCCTGGTAGGTCTTCCGGTCCCACTCGCCTGCTCGCATGGAAGCATGCGCTTGTGGAATCTTCCGCGCCAGCGCAGCCATCATCGAAAATGCAAGTTCTGCGGTTGAGATTGTATTGCCGCCGGGGGTGTTCATCACAACAACACCGCGCTGTGTGGCTGCTTCAACATCGACGTTGTCAACACCAACGCCTGCCCTGCCCACTGCGCGCAGTTTTCTTGCAGCGTCAATCACCGCTCTTGTGACCTTGGTCTCAGACCGCACCACCAGCGCAGTGGCATCTGACACCATCTGGATCAATTCGCTTTCCGCCGGTGGTTTGGGCAAAACCACCACTTCAAACTCGGGCTGCATTTTCAAATGCTCCACGCCCTTCTGCGAAACGCGGTCACAAACCAATATTTTCATATTCTCGATTGCAGGTTGATACGGCGATCGAAAGCGCCACTCTAGTAGAGCAATCTCTTCAGGTCAAATCCCCCGTTAATGCGACTAAGGCGCAATTGTCCGAAGTCTGGTCAAAGCAGTGCGATATGCGGACAGACACGCAGTTTTGCCCCCCGGCCGGTTAACGTTCGGGCGCAGGATTTGCGTGATGGAAACGGGTCGTAAGATCGGTCGTCGGGTTGATGCGGCCGGGGACGGCCGCGCTCCCGGCGCCTTTGCTTTTCCCAGCGCGCTGCAGGAGCGCGGGCATTCTTGCCCGCCCACAGCCGGTTAACGTTCGGGCGCCAGGATTTGCGTGATGGAAACGGGTCTCCAGATCGGTCATCGGGTTGAATGCGGCCGGGGACGGCCGCGCTCCCGGCGCGATTGCTTTCCCCAGTGCGTTGCGGGAGCGCGGCGATTCTTCGCCGCACCCAGCCGGTGAATGTTCGGGCGCCGGATTCGTGTGATCGAAACTCGTGCACCATCGGTCATTCAGGTCCACTTGCACATCCGTGTCATTCGCGCCATCAGTTGCCAGGACACTGAAAGAATGCAAGATGAAACCGAGCGGCCACGGATTTTACGGTGAGAATCTTTGGAGTTTGAAGAACTGTTTGTCCGTGGACGGCCTGACTACAAAAGGGCTGCGGGTCGTCACGGCGCCCCATGTTGCGGCGTTGAGATTCGTCGATTCCAACAACAGGCAATCTTGCCCGCTCCACGCGACCACAAACCGGCCGTCGAATGTCCCTGAGTAAATTACGGGTGCCTGCGGTGCGGGCGTCGGCTGGCCCGTCAATGCAAGGTCGAAGCTGATATCGGAGCTGTCAGAACTGTATTGGTGGATTTCAACGGCCAGAAGATTTGTTCCGGCATGGAGGATGTCGGGACTGACGTCTGTTTTGTCCACCGTATTATCTGGTGGCGCGCTTGAGCCCTGTGCGTTTGCGAGGGTATTGGCCGAAATAACCGCGGGCGGTGGGGGCAATGTCGGGCTCCGATACACCTCTGCGCCGTTGAGGTACACAACACCGCCGTCGTCACGCAACAACTCAAGGTCAAGATTCGTGAACAGGGCCGGATTTTGGACGAAGAACTCTTTACGAAAGTAAAAAGCTATCGTGTTTTGGCCGTTAGTGCCGACGCGGTTGATCAACGTGGCTTCATCTCGCGGTGTGTCGCCGAACCCGAGCTGAGCTGGGCCTGCAGGCCATGGTGAATCGTCGTATTCAGGGTTTCGCCAATCAGGACCCGGACTTCCGCCGGTGTCGAGGTAACGCCAAACCGAGTTGAACGTCACAAGTTGCGCCGTCGGTTCAGGCAATGTGCGCACGAACCAGACCTCTGATTGCCCGCTGATGGGGTAAACCTTGGAATTGGACAAGCTGAGAAGGACGATATCGTGCGCGGCAGTTTCCGGTTCAGGGATTGATATTGTTTCAGAGGCAGCCCCGACTTGGAATGAGACTGTCCCGTTGGTTATGAGACCGCGATTGCCTGTAATTTTGAAATCCACACTCACCCCGGGCGGCGCCGGCCTTGTCAGCGTTATCTGGATGCCCTCTGCCAACTGTCCGAATGTGCTCTGGGTTTCGTCGATTGCAATGTGCATTGCCGGGGGTGGATTTGTGAAAGTGACGTTGGTAAACCCGGCGAGCACGGCGTTCACAGGGTTTCCAACAGCCAGGCGAATGTTGGTATGGCTTGCCCAATCGACATTTGTCAGGAACAGCCGTTGCAAGGTTTCAAATGGAGCGAATTCCACGGTGCCGCTCTGCAACACCTCACCAGATGAATCATAAACGTAGTCCAAGGTCACCGGGACCGTCGCGGGCGAGCTCAATGCAAGAAACGTTCCCTCGGTCAAGCGATGGGCTTGAATCAGGTTTGTTGTGACCGCAAGGCAAACTTGACCTGGCGGCACTGAACCAAAAAAGACCGCGTTCGTTAAGCCGGTCAATTCCCCGTTATGCGGGTTTGCGAGAGTCAATCTGATCTGAGTGAAGCGTCGCAGATCAAACCCGGTTGGCAGCACTCGCTTTAGAGTCTCGCCCGGCGCAAACGAGAGTGGAATAGAAGCGAGCAGATTGCTGTCCGAGTCCTCGAATTGGCATTCGACGCTCACGGGTATAGTGGTAAATGAACTCAGACCAACCGGCACACCGTCGAGCAGGTTGGTCATGTGGAATACGTTCGTCCATGTGACAAGAGCAACGCCCACCGGCGCTGTTGGCGGAGTGGACATCCAGCGCGTCAACTGCCGCGCGTCGCGGTCAGGTTGCCATGAATCGTTGTTCGGGTGGTGCGGATCGGGTCTTGTCAAAACGTTCCCTTCCACGACCATTGCATTTGAACCGTTGCGGCTGTTGACGCCGTAGAGCCAGTTGTTCCATGTCATTCCCCACACATCGCGGTAATTGTGGATGAACAGGCAATTGGTGGCGCGCAGCAGGCCGTAATAGTTCCATTTGTAATTGTCGCCAAACCTTGCGCCGATAGCGTTGCCCGCCACCAAACAGTCCTCCGCGAATACATTCGGCGTTGCAGTGTCGCCGCTGCTCCAGCCGCATTCAATCCCTTGGCCACAGTTGATGACAACAAGGTGTTCGTTGGTGATGGCGCGATTGCCTCCAGACCATGCGCATCCTTCGTGATATGCTGCTTCTATCCAGCAATTCGACAGTGTTACGTTGGCCGGCCCGCCGCCGGATCCGGAGTCGATGCAGTCGTCTTTGACCCAGCCGATCAAACTGTCACGCAGCTCATGCACACCCGCATTGAGGTAAAAACCGTCGTAGTCACTGTCAGCCACCGAACCGTAGTCACCGTCGGCCACGGGCACTTCAATGAATGCCGATTCCAAAAACCTCAACGAGCATCCGTTGAATTCGCCGCCTGTGGTGCACCGCTGGATAAGGCATCGCACCATTGCAAACTCCGCATACGGAACCCCGCGATCATTCGAGTGAAAGAATTGACCTGCGAGGTTCAGCGCCGCGCAGTTCGTGAGAAAAACCCGCGCATGATTGTCCAAGAAGAACAATGGCTGCTCGTGCCTGTGCCCGGGATATCCGCTTTGCCCGGCTCCGCTTCGTAGAAAAAC
>JARYMD010000148.1 GCA_029907285.1 Verrucomicrobiota bacterium
ACAGCGCAGCCCTCATCAGCGTGCGCAGGCGCCGAGTCTCTGCCGGTCAGGCAACTTTGGTTCCGGCTACGCCGGGCTGGGAAAAATGCGGGCAAGGGCTGCAATCACGTTTTCGTTCCAAGTGTTATGAAGGCCGTGTTCAACGATCTGGATTGCCAATGCCGGAACCCGCGGGGCGTCGGCTCGCAGGTTTGTCACTCGCAGCTCTGACTCGTCGGCCAAGTGGCACAAATGGCGGTACGGCGGAGCGGATGATCGAACTCGTAGTTCCAATCGACCAAGGAAGAGCAAGTTTATGGCAAATATTGGGTAGTGCTGCATGGTGTGTTACCTGAATATCAGGAATGGTAATAACCTCAATCGGAAGACGTCCGGCCCGGCAGTGGGCAAGCCTGATCGTGATCCTGTCTTGTTTCCAATTAATTTTGCGCTTGGATGCTGGTTTGCCGGCGCCGTGGCGTTTTGTGGCGCCTCAGCCTCAGGGCAATGATTTGTTGGCTGCATGGTCGCCGGCACCCGACAAGCTTTACGCAGGCGGTCATGGCGGAGTGATCATGTATTGGGACGGCGCGAAATGGACGGTCCAGGCCACTCCGACTCAAAAGACCATTTTTGCCATTCATGGTTTGTCTCAGAATTCGGTCTGGGCTGTCGGGGGCGACCCTTACACGGACAACATTACGAACCGCTGTCTTGTCTTGCGTTATGATGGCACGACATGGAAAGAGATGCCGGCTCCACAGTTCGGCGGTTACACATATCCGTTCAACGCCGTCCACGCTGTGGCAACCAACGATGTTTGGGCGAGCCACGATTACGGAACGGCTCTTGCCCATTACGACGGCACGAAGTGGGACTGGGTCTATCCGCCACTTTCTGTCGAAGGTTCGTTCAAGGCCATAACGTCCGCAGGCCCGGATCATTTGTTTGTGACTGGCACACACGGCCAAATCCTCCATCGCGACAAAGGCACATGGAAGCTCGAGCAAAAGCGCGAAAGCGGCAGCCTGAGCTTCAATATCATTACGAAGCTTTGGGCCTATGATGTCAACAACGTGTTCGCGGCAGGCAATTGGACTCAGTTTTACCGCCGGAACTCCGACGGCACATGGGCAGAACTTCCCATCAACGCCAGTGAACCTTTTGGAATCGGTTTCTGCGCTCTCTGGGGCCGGTCGCCCACCGAAGTCTATCTGCTGAACGGAAACTCTGTTTTCTACTACGACGGCGCGAACCCGGTGGTGAGGAAGGAGTTCATGACAAGCATCCGCAGAGGATGGCTTAACGGATCCGGGGCGGGGGACAGGCTTTATGGGGTTGGCCCGGGGGGCGTGGTTCACGAGTACAGGCTGGACGGCCCGGGCAGCGGCACGCTTTCAGCACTGACTGTTGGCGGCAATCTCGACCTGCGTCTTCTTTCTCCCGGCATTGCCGGGTGCGGTTCAAACAGCGTTATCGCGTTCGGTTTGGCCCGCGAAATCCCTGATTGGTGGCCGCTTTGGCACGTCGCAAATGGGGTCGCGCGGCGGTTCCCATCTCTGCCGCCCGGCGCTTCTGGAGCGACACAGGTCAAGGCCGTAACGGCTGCCAGCCTCAGTGTCGTCATTGTTGCATGGGAGAATTTCGGAGATTGGGGCCGGGGTGTTCATCGGTGGGACGGCGCCCAGTGGCAGGAAATGTCAGGCGCCGAAGGAACGGTCGCGTTTTGGCGATCGCCCAGCGGACGGCTTCATGCCGCCGCACCATATCGTGTCTTCTCCTGGAACGACCCGGGCGGTTGGCAGACACTCTACACGGTCCCTGCCGATCAGACAGAAACTCGAATCAGTGCGCTCTGGGGACGCGCTGACAACGACATTTTTGCTGGCACAGCCAACGGCAAAATCCTGAGGTACAACGGTTCCACATGGAGTCCCGAGACAACACCCGGAACAGGCGTGATTGTCGGTCTTGCCGGCACGGCATCGGATACCTACGCTGTCGGCGAGGATGGGCTCGCATGGCGCCGATCCGGTACAACGTGGCAGAAACTGTCCGGCGTTGCGGCCAACGCAGGCGAGCACTTCACCGCCATTGCTGTGGGCAGCGACGGCGTCTATGCCGCCCAACGCACACCGGGCCAGTACACCGGTGGCGGACTGGGCCGGCTCTGGCGATTCAGCGGTTCAACTGCGTCACTGGTGATTCAAGGGCTGTCGCAGCCTTTGGATGGCCTTGCCAGAACCAGCGCAGGTTATCTTGTTGGCTTTGCTGCGAGTGATTTCGTAATCACCGACGCGCCACAAACTGCCGCGCCGGTGCTGCAGCGCGTCGATCTTGCGACCTCCGATTGGCAGCCAATCGGAGATACAGGCGTGGCAGTTCGCGCGAATGTGTCTGATGGCTCGCGATCGGTGATGTCCGTTCAACGAATTCCCGAGCCTGTGCCGTTTGGCCCCAATCCAGCGCCGTACGCTGAGCATTGGATTCTGCTCGAGGACAAGTTCTACGCCGGGACAGCCATCCCTCCGATGTACATTCGCGCCCAGTACGATCCGACCAAGCTTGCCTCCGATCTCGCGGGGAAACCGTTGGACCTGTTCCGATACACACACTCGGATGCCACGGAAATCTCTTCCGTCCATGACCCCGCAAGGCGGACGCTCAGCACTGTCAGCCCAGCTGATTTCTCGATCTGGACTGTTGGTGCGGTGGTGCCTCCACCGGAACTGCGCGTGGCAAGGGTTGCTGCGCACCGGATTACCCTTTCGTGGCCTGTCACTGCCGCGGGTTATGTCTTGGAGAGCGCTCCTGCTGTTTCTCCTGGCACGGCTTGGGTTGCTGCATCCGAGTCGGTTCAGATCGTTGGCAGCGAGTTCGTGGTTACTGTGGATGCGGCTACTGTCCAGCGGTTCTTCCGCCTCCGCAAATAGGTTCAGAAGGTCGAAAACTGCGCCAGTGAATCCTCGGGCTGCTCCTGCCAAATGCATGCCCGGTTGGGAGCGCGGCCGTCCCCGGCCGCATCAATCCGACGGCCGATCTTCCGACCCGTTTCCATCGCGCGAACCCGCCGCCCGAACATTCACCGGCTGGGGGAGATAAGACTGCGTGTCTGTCCTCATATTTCGCAGCCCGGCGGGGCCGGAAACAAAGCAGCCTGAGGAGCAACGAGTCAGCGACTGCGGCCCTTGATGAGCGCTTCGCTGTTGAGCGCTGTGCCGCTGAACGTTGGACGTTGAGCGTTACTTTCGGTTGACCTGGGGTTCGTCTGTCTGGGAACGCCCAACGTACAACGCTCAACCCAAATCCGCGCTCGGGCGGTTGATCGCAAGGAACTGTCGAGCAACGAAAGGGCTGCGGACGCGCGGCTGTCCGGGGGGCATTGGCTGGCATTGCGCCAAGTGGTCGATGACCGTTTTGGAGATTGAAGGCGCAGGTGTTTCTGTGCGGAGACTATGGGATTAAGTCGGTGGTGAATATGGATTCGACGTTCTCGAAGAAGAGCCCTTGGAATTGGCCGGGTTGGAGACCGTCTGGCAACTTGAGTTCGACTTCATAGTGTGTGTCGGGTTTCAGGTTTGATACGTCGGCGTAAAAGCCGGTGAAAGTGCGCTCGCGGCCGAGCGGGAAAACGTCGCTGTAGGCTTTCTTCACTTCGATCGGTTGGCCGTTGAGTTTGAGACCGACTTCCCATTTATCGTTTGGGTCGGCAATGTGGACATAAAGAAGAAGCCGGTGCGGGGCGCGCCATGTGGCGAGCAATTCCTCCTCGGAATAGGGAATGGGCCATGCTTTGCGGCGCTCGGCGAGTTGATCAAAGACGCGCTGCGGGACTGTGAACTCAGCTCGATACACGGTGTTTGAGAAATTGCGGTCGCAGGTGCCGATTTGGTGGCAGTGGTCAAAACGCGCGCCCGCGTAAGTCACAGGGAGAGTGACGCAATCGCCTTTCTGTGTGAACGAATTCACAGGGTGCCCGTTCACGGTCATCCGGGAAGGAATCTTGCGGGGCGGAAGCATTACGGTCAGGAGCGTTTTTGTGCCCATTTCGCCTTCGACGTTTGACAGCACAAGCGTGTTGCCCCGGATCGCTGCTTGACCGTGGGCGTTGAGCAGTGCGGGAAGCTTGAGCGATTTTGCTGGCACAAGTTCGAGCACCAGCGCTTGAGGGCCTTTGATGGGCAGGGTGACAGTGTCGCCGTAATGCCACGGTCCCTGTTCTGGTTTGCCGAGGAGCCGTCCGGCTCGGGGATGGAGTTCGCGCAACACAAATGCATTGCCGGTTGCCAATCCGATGCTCGCATCGAGCCTGAACTCGGCGTTCAACGCGCGGTAGTTCGGGTTGAACAGGAAGATGAACCCGCGGTTGTTGGCGATGGCGGCGGTGCCGTCAATGCGGCCAAGGACAGGCGGGCCGATGATGGGACGCAGTCGTTTCAATGTTGCGCGGTGTTTGTCGGTCCAGTCCATCCAATCCCGGAGCCATTGTTGGTCTTCGGGGCGGAAATGTTTGAATTCGGTTTCATCGCGTGCGGGCAGGAGGTCCACGACGTGGTTGAATGGCGCGGTGCCGATGGAGCTGATCACCGAGTAGCGCCAGCCGAGGTAATCCCAGTCGCGGGTGTGGAACGGGCGGTCTTTTACGCAATTGCCTTTGGCGTCATTGCGTGGTGTCTGGTGTGTCATGTAACCCGGAACAAGCTCCAAGGGCGCGAACTGTTCCATGTGATAATACCATGCGGCGAAGCGCTGGCGATCGGCTGAGACGCGGCTGAAGTGGAGGTCTGGGAAGTTTTCGAAACTGCCGGGCTGCTCGTCGTTGGTGGTTGGGTGGGGGTAACATCCGCCGCGCCACGTCCATGCGCCGAACCACTGATATTGCTGGCGGCCGTCGATGACCACATCTGGAATGCGGCGGCGCAGTTCCTCCATTATGCGCCTGCAGCCGTACCATTGAGCGTATTTGCTGGTGGGCTTTTTGCCGTCTTTGGTTGGTTCGTAGGCGATCCACCAGTGATCGAAGCTGTAGCCGGCGATGCCAGTGCGTTTCTGGAAGGCGACGAGTTGGTCCACGAACCAATCCTGAAAACTGCGGACGCCGGTATCAACGCCGATGTAACCGCCGGTTTTGCCGCCGCACCATGCTGTCCATTCCGGGTTGTGTTTCCAGCCGAGCGTTGGGTACACGTAGGCGACGAGCCTGACATTCTTTGACCTTGCGTAATCGAGCATTTCTTGGATGGAGGGCGGGATCGGGTCTTTGTCGATGTTCCATTCTCTGTTGCGGATTTTCTGTCCGAGACCGAGCCAGAGACAGTTTTCCCAGCCCCATGCATCGGTGTTGTGATCGAGTGGAGCGACCGCGCTGTTGCCGGGGGTGAAGAGGCTGTTGTTGCAGCCGATGGCGGCGCACTGGTCGATGATGCGCTTCCACTCGGCGCGACCGGCTGGTGTGGCCACATCGATCTGGTAATCGTTCTCGCACCATGGGACATGGACGCGCAGGCTTTTCTCCGGGCGGTACAGTGTGAAGGCTTGTACGCAGCGCGTCATGGCATCGAACTCGGCAAGGTCGAGCATTGGTTGGCCCTCGAAGGCGTGCTCCGGTTCGCGCACATACTTCCACTCGCCAATGTTGCGGGCGGGGAGCTCGGTGCCTGTGAGAACATGCATCCCGAGGCAGACGCGGTCGGACTCGAACGGTCCGTAATTGGCACGCCATTCAAGATCGGGTGTGTAGGCCATGGAGACCTGATCGTCTTTGCGTTCCCACTTGAGGAACGGGTTTTGCAGGGCGATGAACACGCCGGACCTTTTCGGCAGATTGGTTTCGCCGATGCGCAGGAAGACGGCGCCGCTGCTGTTGCTGGCCTTGAACTCGTGTGCGACGGGCGTCTTCACGTTGGCGCGCAGCATTTCGATCTTGTCCACGCGGCAGGTGGTGTTTGGTGGCAGCGTGAGAACGAGTTGCTTGCTGACAAAATGCCAGCCCGGCTGCAGTTCGTAGATGACCTTGAGCTGCTTGTCATCGGCCGCGTAAGTGAACGTGATACTGTTTTGGCGGCGGGCGGTGTCGAGGAGCTTTAGGCCCGGCACTGTGAGCTTTTGGCAGTTGATGGTGAGTGAGGCAGAATCGTTGGCCAGGACGAAGGATTGTTTGGTTGCCTGATCGGTGACGCGCGCCAGACCTGCGTTGTCGAATTCAGCGGCGATGTTGGAGTTGGACAAAGTGAAGCGCTCAGGTTCAAGGGCGGCAACGGCTGGCGCGAACAGAAGGTCGGCGGCCAACCATGCGAGTGTTGTGAAGTTGCGCAGGTGCATTTGATTCGATTGGAGTTTCGGCCGCAAATTTCGCACTTTGAACAGTCCGCAGGCAAGTGTCTTCAAGAAAACTCATGAAACAAAAATGGTTTCTTGGAATGTCACCGGAATAGTGTTTTGAGCCTGTTTGGACGGCGAGGTGATGAGATTTCGGGGTAAGTGATAGGTGATACGTGATGCGTGATGCGTGATGCATATGGTGCCAGGCTCAAAGTGTGCGTGCTGCGGATGATTTTGGTTGGGAAAGCGAAGCATTCCATGCGCAGGCTAAAGCCTGCACTACGAGCCGGCCGCGGTTTGTAGTGCCGCCTTTAGGCGATGCCGCCTGAAGCACGAGCAGGCTGGAAGATTTTTTTTATTCCGCGGTGGCGGTGGGCGGTGTGTAATCGGCTTATGAAGAAAGACGTGTGGCGGGATGCAGTTGCGGGTTGTGCGGACCCGAAGCGGGCCGAGAAACAACTTGAGCTGCTTCGCCAGGTTGGGGCGGCGTCGGAACTCACCAGTGCGAGCCCGGAGGGCGCGGCGGTTGTTACGGCGTTGTTGAGCGGGTCGCAGGCGCTCGGCGAGGCATTGGTTGCGCATCCGGAATGGCTGCCAATGCTGTTGGATGTGGAGGGTTTGAAGGTGCCAAGGGGTGCGAGGGGACTTCAGCGGAGTGTTGGGAACATTGTGGCGGGAGCGCTGCGCAGGAAAGACTATGCGGCCGCCCTTGGGCAGGTTCGGACGTTCAAACAACAGGAGATTATGCGCATAGCGGCTCGCGACCTTGCGAGGCTTGGGAGCTTTTCGGAGATCACGATGGAATTGTCTGATCTTGCTGACGCATGTCTTGGGCATGTTTACACAATATGCTGGCAGCAGTTGGTGGAGCGATTTGGCCAGCCGTACCATCAGGATGCGAGCGGGTTATGGCGCCCGACGGCATTTTGCATCATCGGGCTGGGGAAACTGGGCGGGCAGGAGCTGAACTACAGTTCAGACGTTGATGTGATCTTTGTGTATGAAGGGGAGGGGAGCGTGTTCCGGCAGAAACCTACGGGGACGGAGAGTTCGGGCCGGGGGATCAACAACCACCAGTTTTTCCGGTATTTGGCGGAGACATTTGTTGGCGAGGTTGGGCGTTTGACGCCGGAAGGGATGTTGTACAGGATTGACTTGCGATTGCGGCCGGAGGGCAGTGCGGGGCCATTGGCGCGGTCACTCGAAAGCTACGAAAACTACTATTGGGAGTACGGTCAGCCATGGGAGCGGCTGATGTTGACGAAGGCGCGGCTGATAGCGGGGGATGCGGGGTTGGCCAACGATTTCATGGAGATGATCCAGCCATTCAGGTATCCGCGGTCGTTTACCGAGCAGGCGCTTGAAGAGGTTGTGTCCATGAAAGTACGTCTCGAAACCGAGGTGGTGCGAGCGGGCGAGCTTGACCGGAACGTGAAACTGGGCCGTGGCGGAATCCGGGAGATAGAGTTTCTTGTTCAATCGCAGCAGGTGTTGCGAGCGGGGGCGCAACCGTTTCTTGCGCATCACCAGACTCTAGGTGCATTGTCAAAACTGGCGCAGTACGGGGTGTTGTCCGAGGACCAGGCTCATGCGTTGAGCGAGGCTTACGTGTTTCTACGGGAAGTGGAACATCGTCTTCAGATGGAGAACAACCTTCAAACGCACACGATTCCGTCGGAACGCCGCGCGCGTGAGCGGCTGGCAAGGCTGATGGGGTTTGAAACATTGAAAGATTTTGAGGGTGCGCTGGACAGGCATCGGAGGATTGTCCGCAGTTTTTATGAGCAATTTCTAAAGATTGAGGGTGAAAAGACCGCATCAGCACTGCCCGAGTTTGATCGTGAGGATGCCGAGTGGAAGAAGCTGTTCACGAACTGTTCATTCCGGGACGCGGAAAAAGCGTTGCGTCTTGCGCGGGCATTTGTGCATGGGCCGGGCTTTGGTCATGTTCATCCGAGAACAGAGAAGAACGCGCGCCAGATGCTGGTTCGATTGCTTGACTTGTGTCCACGGCGCGACCGGCTGGATGCGGACCATGGCAAGCGGTTTCCTGATGGTGAGCCCGGGGCGAAGAGGTTGTCGGACCCCGACAGGGTGCTTGCGAGGCTTGACACGTTCATAACTGCGTATGGGAGCCGTGCGCTTCTGTTTGAAACGTGGGATGCGAACCCGATGCTGTTTGAGCTGCTGGTGTTGTTGATAGACAGGTCTGAGTTTCTTGCCGAGACGGCGATTCGCACACCTGACCTGTTGGACAGTCTCGAGGAGAGCGGCCAACTGCTGCGGTGCAAGACCGCCGAACAAACCCTGAGGGAATTGCAGCATGGCCGATCTGATCCGGATCAACGGCTCTGGCTTCGCCGGTATCACCAGACAGAAATAATGCGGATAGGGTTGCGCGATATTCTTGGTCTTGCCGAGGAAGAGCAATGTTTGTCCGAGCTGTCGGCTTTGGCTGAGGCGTGTCTCGAGTACGCGCTCGAGGTTGTTTGGGAGACTCACGGTGGGGGGCCGATGCCGCTGGCGGTGGTTGGGTTGGGCAAACTCGGCGGCGCGGAGATCGATTACGGGTCGGACCTCGATGTGATACTTGTAGCGGAAGACAAGGCACGCGACATGGCAAAGCTGCAGCGTGTTGCTGCGGCTTTCATTGAGATGGTGTCGGGTCAAACAGAGCTGGGCTCAACCTTCAAGATGGACGCCCGCCTGCGGCCGGATGGTGAAAAGGGAATGTTGGTGAACACGCTTCGAGCGTGTGAAGAGTATTACCGTAACCGCGCGCAGCTTTGGGAAATCCAGGCGCTGTCGAGATGCCGGTTTGTGGCTGGCAATCGTGACTTGGGAGAGAGGTTCGAACGGGCTGTGACTGCAATGTGCGATTTCAGCAAGCCCACAGGCGCAGCGGTTGCAGCGCGGACGCCGAATTGGAAACAGGAGATCGCACGAATGCGTCTTCGCATCGAAAAAGAACGAACTCCGCACGGCAAAGATCATCTTGCGATAAAGACCGGCAGGGGCGGGTTGGTGGACGTGGAGTTTGTTGCGCAGGCGCTTGTGTTGGAACACGGATGGCACGAGCCAAACACGCTGCGGGCGTTGGAGCGCGCGCGGAATGAAGGCGCGCTGGAGCGGGCGGATGCTGATCTTCTGATACACAACTTCAGGAAACTGCGCCGTGTGGCGTGCATTTTGAGAAGATGGAGTTACGAGGGTGAGACCGAGTTGCCTGACGATCCGGCGCCGATGTACAGGGTTGCGGTCCGCTGTGGTTTTGTCCGGGCGGAGGATTTTGTTGAAGCGGTTGCAAGGTACAGGAGGAACATTCGCGCTGTGTACAACAAGGTGTTCGGACTTTGACGGGTCAGTTGGACGTGGCTTATTTGATTATATTGGAGAATTGTTCATATTCGCGAAGATTTTCAGGCTGCGGGTTTGGTCAATTCTTCCGTGTCAGTTTCCGTCGCCGTCGATAAGACGGTCACTGGGGAC
>JARYMD010000149.1 GCA_029907285.1 Verrucomicrobiota bacterium
CGTCGGAATGATCTCGCGCGGGGGTTTGGCGGACTGAAACAGGGGTTGAAGCATCTTGCTTTGATCGATCTTTCTGAGCACTTGTCCGGAGTTGAGAAGGTGCAAACGCTGTGCGGCGGTGACGCGATTGTTCCGCTCCGATTCCATGCCTGTGTCGCGCGGGGGGCGTCCGAACATTTCAAGGAACGAACTTGTGATGCTGGCATCAGGAAGAGCAATTGACCTGTGGTTTTCGGGTATGAACGTGTATGGCTCCGGTATTGCACTGGAGTATTGTTCGGATGAACCGGTGACCTGGTTCAGAGCGTCAATGAGCACCTCTGCTTCGAGACGGCGGACGATGTAGTGGGCAAAGTTGGCCTCGGCCTCGGGCAGGCTGGATCGCGGGATCGGCGAAAGCTGGTACGTCTTCGAGTTGGCGATGATGCGATAAAGGTGCTTCACATCGTACCTGGCGCCCACGAGTTCTTTTTCGAGGAACTCAAGAAGAGCAGGGTTCGAAGGCCGATTATCCGGTCGGATGTCGTCGGGCTCATGGATTATGCCTCGCCCCATGAGCCATGACCAGATGCGATTTGCAATGTTGCGTGTGAACCACGGGTTGGCCGGATCAATGAGCCAGTCGGCGAACATCTGACGCGGGTCGCGCCCTGGCAGGATCAGGACAGACTTGCCGTCGGGGAAAGTGCCGGTCCGGGCTGCGGCGTTCGTCCATTTTGAAGGATCGAAAAACACGATTTCTTCCTTCCACTCGTCTGTTGATTTGATGCTGATTTGGGCAAAAAACGCGGCCATGCCGGAAAGCCGGTTGCTCGGCCAGCGGTCGGCTCTTGTGCCCATGAACGTCAAAGCCACAGTTTGAGCGATGCCTTCCGGGCTGCGGTTTTGCATCGCCCTGTAAAAGTTGACAGGGCCGACCCTGAAATTGCTGCCGTTGGCGGTGAGCATTTCTCTGACGAACCTGTCGTAGGGGACATTTGCCCTCAAGCTGTCGCGAATCCAGCGATGATATGCCTGTGCTGCGTTGGGCCAGAGATTGATCGGGAACTCGGATTTGACTCGCAGAATGTCGCTCCATTTCATCGCCCAATAGTCAGCGTACTCGGGGCTGTCCAGAAGGCGGTCAACAAGCAGTTGTCTCTTGTTCGGCCTGCGGTCGATGATGAATTCACGTGCCTCTGCTGCGGTCGGCAATGTCCCCGTCAGGTCCAACCACACCCTGCGTACGAAAACCGCATCGGAGCAAATTGGCGCCGGAGAAAGCCCAAGCTCTTGGAGCCGATTGAAAACCAGCTTGTCGATTTCGGTTTCCGGTGCGCCGGCTGGCACGCTTTCGAATGGAACAACTATCTTTCCAAGATCATGCGCGGCAGCCCATGCTCCGACAGGAAACAACGAGCCCAAAACGACCCTGGCGAGAAAAACCGTGATCCACGCTGACCAGTATCTGTCATGGCAGCGGCTGTTTCGCGAACTATCCATTTTGGCAACAGATTCTAACATCGCTGAACGAACACCAACAATTCGGTTTTGGTCTAGCGATGGCACAGCTACTGAGTTTCGCCCTTGGTCACCCGGAGGAAAACCTCTTCGAGTCCGATTTCGTCTTCTCTGAGCTCACACAGTCTGGCACCGCCTTTGACCAGTGCCTCTGCAACTATGCTGTGGTCGGTGTCATGCGAAGCCAGGGTGACCTTGATCCGGCCATCGGTGAGAAACACATCTGCCACCTCCGGTCTGGCGCGGAGAATCTGGATTGCGGCTTCCGGGTCACTGCTCACTCTGACCCAGACGATTCGACCGGGTGACATTTGATCGCGGACGCCCTGGACCGGTCCTGTGTAGATGAGGCGGCCTTTTTCAATGATTGCGACTCGATTGCACAGGTTCTCCAGTTCGCTCAAGATGTGCGAAGAAATGATGATCGTTTTGCCGAGGCGCTGCAGTTCCTGCAGGATAGCCATCATTTCGATGCGCGCTCGAGGATCAAGCCCGCTTGCAGGTTCATCCAACAACAGCACTTTCGGATCGTGAATCAGCACCCGGGCGAGTCCGAGGCGTTGTTGCATGCCGCGGCTTAGCGCACCTATCAACGCGCCTTTCTTTTCACTCAGCCCGACCAGCTCGAGCACATCAGCGATGATTTTCTCGCGTTGCGAGGAGGGAATCTTGTAACACGCGCCAAAGAAATCAAGGTACTCGGTCACTTCCATGTCCTTGTACACGCCAAAGAAATCCGGCATGTACCCTATGATGTGCCGAACGCTGTCGGCATCCTTGACGACATCGTGCCCGAAAACCTCGGCTCTTCCGCTGGAAGGGGCGAGGAACGTCGCCAGAATTCGCAGAGTTGTGGTTTTGCCAGCGCCGTTTGAGCCTATGAACCCAAACAGATCAGCCTGGTTGACGGTGAGATCGAGATTGTACAGAGCCACTGTGCTCCCGTAGAACCGGGTGAGGCCGAAGGTCTGAACGGCGGGTTTTTGGTCTGGTGGGGAAGTCATTGTGTGTACGTTACGGGCACTGTAAGCCGATACATGTTGTTGCGCGCAACGCGCGGCAGTTTCGAGCGAATGAGGCTGCCCGGCACCGGGCTCTGGTTCGGGTCCCAAACAAGCAACGCAGCGTCGCCTTTGCGCAGCATATCGCTCAGGTCCTGTCCCGGCGGCGACACAAAACCGCGCCGAGTTGAAACGCCGGGGGGACCTGCGGGCTGTTGCGGCGCCCCTCGGCTGGCTGTCAGCAGATCGGCGAAACTGGCTGCAACGACGGTTTCCGGGGCAAGATCCAGTCGGCTCTGTTGGATGTGCCCGAACGCTTGGTTGCGCGCCATGGCCGCGCTCTGAAACCGCGCACCGTGAAGCCGCACAAACGCAAACAAATCGGTTCCGGTCTCGGCGCCGATTGTGAAGCTTTTCCGCCGGCCTGCACCAAGACTGCCGAGCGTATAGAGCTTGTCTTGGTACGCCAGAAAAGCCTGACCCAACGGACGACCCAACTGATTCTCGATTGTCACCGTTAACTGGCCGCTTTTCTGCGTCACTCCGGCAACCAAAGGCGGTTCTGCCGACTGCACCCAATCGCCTATGTACATGAGGCTGCTCCACACAGGGACGGCGACCTCGGCACGAAATGAGTTGGCGATCAGTTCCGCGTTGATGCGGCTGGATTCCTGGCCACCGCCAATAAACCCGCGGTATTCAGACCTCAGCGCCGCATTTGGCAGGTCACAAGCCAGCCTGTACTTCGCATTGGCAGATGAATACAGAGAAGCAAAGGTGCGCCCGCGCAATACCGCGCCGAGGTCAGACTCGAGAATGTCCGTAAGATGCAGTTCGTTCCATTCTGTCTCGCCGGCGCGGAGTTTGTAACCCAGCCAGTAAATCAACAGCGAAAAAACCGCCACGTAGGCCGGAAATGTCAACCATGTGAGCATCTGCCGGTTGATTTTCTTCAGCCACCAATAATCGAGCGGCCCGATGACTATTAGATAAATCGCCAGAAGAAGCAGCAGCCATTCGACAGGCAGCTTTCTCGTCTGCCGCGTTTCGATCATCGCTCCGAAAACACCGTCCATGCTGAGCCCGCCGTAGGGAACTCCCTGCGTTTGCCTGAAACAGTTGTTGCTGACCCCCAGCAGCCTCGGCCAAAACCATTGGCGGTGTTTCCATGACTTGAACGGCTCGCGTTCAGGACTGAACAGAAGAGTGATTACTTCGCCGCGACCGCACCTTGCAGCCACGGCGAGCGGCTTTCCGCCAACTGCGATTCTGACGTTCTCGGTGGGCGCCGCAGCCGTAAACGCAAGGAAGTCGCCGTCTTCGAAAACATTGTCCCGCTCGAGCTGCGAGTACGGGCTGCCCGGTGCCACGCTCGGCTGCGTCGTCAGCCAACGATGAATCTCGCCGCGGCTCCGATTCGTCATTGCGCCGGTCAGCTCAATGCCGACCAGTTCGCGCAACCAACCCGTGCTTTCGATATCCTGGATTTGCTCGATCCCCACAACCAGAACACCGCCACCGCGCAGCCACGTCGTGAGCGCCGAAACCTGCCCAACCTTCAGCTCAACAGCTTTCTCGGAATTGATGTAAAGCGCGTTGAGACCTTCCAGCGCAAGTGGATTGTCCGGGAATTGTTCAACGGTCATTCGCGCCACACGCGCTTGAGGACCCCGAGGTGATCCCGGCGGCGGGAATACCGGCAGCCCTGCGAACGACCGAGCCAACCCGCCCAACAGATATGATTCACGCGATATGTCCTGAACCTGAATGTCCGGACGCTCAGCCCGCAGCCGGCCTGAAGCGTCGATCAGCCTTGCCTGCCATGTGGCATAGCGGCTCGTCCCGGCGAACAAAGGAAAACAAAAACGTTTGCGTGTGTTTGTCGGCAGCTCGAGGCGCATCCGACGGAGTTGGCCGCCACCGGTTTGAAGCGATGAAAACTCGAAAACAGCGTCAAATGCCGGCCCGTCATTGAAAACCTCGCACGCGACCGGGAACCAACAACCCTCGCGGACAATTCCGTCGCTGCTCCCGCTGCTGCCATATCCAACAAAAACGTCGAACTGCAACTCGGCTCGGCCAACTGCGCCAAGCAAGGTTGCAGCAATCACTGAACAGAGAAAAACAAGCAGCCGCGCCCCGGTTGACAGGCTGAAGAGGACCGCAACTTCTCTGCCAGTTTTGCTGTTGGCCAAAAACATGCGACAGACTTTATGAAAGAATGATCAAAAACCACGCAAAAGCAATCGGGAAGGATTGATCGGCGTGCGCGGAGCACCGAGAGAAGCGGTTACCCATTGGGCATAATGGCGCCGCACGCCAGGTCAGTTTGAGGCGGAGCCTCGCCAAGGGATGTTTCCGATCTGACCAAGCAAATCCTCGATAACCCAATTGCGGCGTGTTGCAGTGAGAAGGTCGGCAGCCGCGCCGTGTTGCCAAACAGCATAAGCAAGCGCGCGTTGAACCTCGCGTTGCAAGGCCGGTTGCGCCAACAACCCCGCTGCGTACCCGGCAAGGACATCGCCACTGCCGCCCTGAGCGAGGTGCGGGTTTCCCGACGAGTTGATCAGAATCGGGCTTTCGTGCCGTCCGATCAGCGTGTGTCTGCCTTTGAGGATCACCCAACATTCGCCGTAACGCCTCGAAAGTTCCCGCAGTGCGGCAGGACGATCGGATTGCACCGCATCAGCGCTGGCACCCAGCAATCGCGCTGCCTCGCCCGGATGCGGGGTGATGACGCGAATGGCGTCCTTGCGCACCTGCCCCTGGGTAAGCCAGTCCAGCGCGCTTGCATCCACAACCACGGGGACTTCCGATTCTTGCCACAGGGTCAGAACGGCATTCTTGAGGTCGGAGGGCAGATCGCCGGCGGCCAATCCCGGTCCGGCCAGCACGGCGGTTGTGCGATCAGGAAAACGCTGGCCGGGCATCCATGGGTGCACCATGACGGCCTGCAACTGGCTTGCTACTGGCACGTAGGCGGGGGGCACTGTGTAGATCGAAATCAAGCCCGGCTGTGCGCGTTGCGCTCCCCGGGCGGCCAACACGCCGGCTCCGTGGTATCCAAGGCTCCCGGCAATTATCACCAAATGTCCGAACTGCCCTTTGTGCGCTCCCGCTGGTCTATCCGGGGGATAACCGCAAAAGTCGTCCGGTAAAACCCAAAGCAGGTCGCTTTTGACCGGGCAGTGGACAAGGCCTATGTCGGGTTCGACGATCAACCTGCCGACGTGCTTTTCGGCCTTTGTGAGCAGCAGACCTGGCTTGGGCGCCGCCAATGTCAAGGTGACATCTGCATTCACCGCTTTCCCGAGTGCCTCGCCAGTGGCAGCATTGAGCCCCGAAGGCACGTCCACGGAAAGAACTCGAATTCCACTTTCGTTGATGGCGGATATGACTGCCTGCCACGCCGCATCCAATGGCCGACTGAGTCCGATCCCGAACAGGCCGTCAATAATCAGAGCAGGTCTCCGGGCCAGCGCTGCCGAAACGGCCGGCAATGACGATTTTGGGTCCTGGACGTTGAGCACCTCGGCGTGCCGTTCAGACAAGCAGGATGCCGCAGCGCGCGCGTCGTCCCCGTTATGCCCTTTTCCGGCGAGTATAAGTATCGCGTCGCCGCGGCTTGTGAGAGTCATGGCTTGTCTGGCGACTCGCGCTCCCACAAGCTCTATTACCTGCTGTTGAGTTCGACCGGTTGCCCATGTTGCATCTTCCCACTGGCGCATTTGGGCGATGTTAACGACAGGTACAGGCATATCGGTTAGTCGAAAAGGACAGCTCTTGATTTATCCCTTGAGTTTCCTTTCAAGGATTTCCCCCACAAGGGCCGGGTTTGCCCTGCCGCGGCTCAGCTTCATAACCTGACCTTTCAGGAAGTTCAAAGCGGCTGCTTTGCCGGCCTTGAAATCTGCCACGGGGCCCGGGTTGGCAGCAATAGCCTGGTCGCAAAACGCCTCAACAGCCGCAGTGTCGCTGACCTGAACAAGGCCCTTGCGATCAACGATCACAGATGGAGACTCACCGGTGAGAAACATTTCTGCAAAAACCTCCTGGGCACTCCTGCTGCTGATTTTGCCCTGGTCAACCAACGAAACCAATTCGCCGATCGCCTCGGGTTTGAATCGGATTTCTTTGAGCGCTGTGCCGGTCTGAACCATGAGCGAGCGCATGTTGTTGATCACCCAGTTTGCGGCGCCTTTTGGATTTGAAGTGTGGCGGGCCACGAGCTCGAAGTAATCTCCCAACGGCACGTCGTCCACGAAGACCTGCGCGTCGCCCGGCGGCAAATTGTAATCGCGCATGAACCTTTGTTTTCGCGCCAGCGGCAATTCGACAACGCACTTGCGAACATCGTTCACCCATTGCTCACTTGGGACAAACGCCATCAGATCCGGGTCTGGAAAGTATCGATAATCATGGGCGTATTCCTTTGTGCGCATTTCCTCGGTGATGCCTGTTTGGTCGTCCCATCTCCGGGTTGACTGAACAAGCCGGCCGCCGGATTTCAAGACGGAGATTTGGCGCTGGATTTCGTACTCGAGGGCGCGCCTGACGCCTGAGAAACTGTTCATGTTCTTGATCTCGATCTTGGCGCCGAGCTGGCTGGCGCCGCGCGGCCGGACGCTCACGTTGACGTCACAGCGGACCATCCCCTTCTCCATGTCACAATCACTGATTCCGCCAAAGACCAAAATATCTTTGAGGGCGTTCAGATACGCGTAGGCCATGTCCGCACTCGTAATGTCCGGTTCCGAGACAATTTCAAGCAGGGGCACACCGGCGCGGTTGAAATCGACGCCGCTGGTTTGGGCAAAATGCATGCTCTTGCCGACGTCTTCCTCCAGATGCGCTCGGGTGATTCGAACTTTCTGAATGGCGCCGTCAAACTCGAAATCGACCCAGCCCCGCACTGCCGAAGGCTGGTCGTATTGGGTGATTTGATAATTCTTGGGCATGTCGGGATAGAAATAGTTCTTGCGATCGAATCGTGCGCGCGCCGGTATTTCGCAATTCAGGAGCAAACCTGCAAGGACAGTCAGACGCAGCGCCTCTTCATTCGCCACTGGCAATACCCCCGGCAACCCAAGACATACCGGACAGACGTTCGTGTTCGGTGGCGCGCCGAATTCGTTGGCGCAACCACACCACATCTTCGATCGGGTTTTGAGCTGGACGTGTGTCTCGAGGCCAATAACAGCCTCGTATTCGGTCGTTGAACTCATCCGCGCACAGGCTATCGAAACTGCGGCTTCAGCGCAAGTTGGGCGTTCCTATCGGTGCACCCGGCTGGTTGTCTGTCTGGGAACGCTCAACATACAACGCTCCACGTGCAACGTGCAAAGCAGTTGCTGCTCAATGATTGTTCAATTCGAAGCCACGTAATGCAACAGAGTGACAGGCACTTTATCCACATCAGTATTGGCAGACGAAAGGATTTGTGGTCTTTTTGGTTTGTGATTTTGCGCAAGTTGATATCGCTTTGTGCCAAGCACGGTGCGGGGCGGGGCTTCGCGCACAGCTCTGGCTGTGGGTTGGGTAATGGCTTGTGAATGCGCGAGGTGTAATCCTGTTGAACACTGGATCCCCGGATTCGCCGGATATCCAGCACGTGAGGCAATACCTGCGCGAGTTTCTCAGGGACCCGCGGGTGATGGACGTGCCATGGCTACTGCGGACATTGATAGTCAACTTTGCAGTTTTGCCGTTCCGGGCGCGGTTCTCCGCCGCTGCATACGCAAAGATTTGGACATCGAATGGATCGCCTTTGGTGACAACATGTCGGCGGGTTCAAGGGCTTCTCGAAGATCGCCTTGGCCTGCCCATCGAACTGGGGATGCGTTACGGGAATCCAAGCATCGCCAGCGCGCTCGAACGGTTGCTTGGTCACAACATCGACGAGCTTGTTGCAGTCCCCCTGTTCCCGCATTACGCCATCTCAAGCTACGAAACGGCCGTAGCACGAACGCGCGAGTTGATAGGGGAGATGGCACCGGATCTGAGCGTAATTGTGCAGCCGCCCTTTTACGATCATCCGGCGTATATCCAGGCGCTGGTGGCCACGGCCGAGCCTGAATTGCGCCGTGGTTTTGGCCATTTGCTTTTCAGTTTCCACGGTTTGCCTGAACGGCACATCCGCAAGGCTGACCCAACCAGGAAACACTGCCTTGGCAGAGCGGACTGTTGCGAAATTGACAGTCCGGCAACGCCGACATGCTATCGCGCCCAGTGTCTGCGAACGATGAAATCGTTCGTTGCGAAAGCCGGTTTGGGCGGTTGCAATTGCTCTTTTGCGTTTCAATCGCGTTTCGGCCCCGGCCGGTGGCTCCAGCCGGAGACTTGCGGCACGATCAAGCAGTTGGGCCAACAGGGCTGCAAACGGCTGGTGGTGATTTGCCCTTCGTTCGTTGCTGATTGTCTTGAAACCCTGGAAGAAATCGGCGTGCGCGCAAAGGAATTGTACCAGAAGGCCGGCGGCGGAGAGTTTGTCATGGTCCCCTGCCTGAACGATCATCCGGCATGGATTGACGCACTCGCCCGGATTTTGAAGGAATTGGCGTGAGGGTTTTTCCGGCCCAAATATTTCTGCCACCAATTTTTCTGCCGGATATTCCCCTGTGCCTATTTTTTTATGCCGATGTTCCTGCCATTTTTTTGCGCCCGCTCAATTTTCTGAGACATGTTTCCATGTTCCGGCATTCAGTCTTCTTCGGCGGCCACTGGCACTGCGAGCAGCGGGCATCTGGCGCGACGCAGCACCTGTTCGGTTGTGCTGCCGCACAGGGCATCAAGGAAACCGCTGCGGCCCTTGGTGGACATAACTATCATGTCGGCAGAAATGTCCGCAGCAGTTTGCAGTATCTGTTCGACGACATCGCCTTCGCGGATGGTCTGGTCCCACTGCCATCCTTCCTCGCGCTTTACCGGGCAATCCGGCATGCTCGATTGACCGCCCACATGAAGCAAAGTGAACGACATTCTTGAGCATTTGAGGCTATGGGCTGTTCGGACAGCCGCGTCTATGGCAGGGACCGGAGACGGGTTGTCAGTTACCGGAATGAGCACCTTGCCAAGCGACAATGCGCCAGTGTCAGGTGACACGAAACCAACCACACCGTGCGGCACAAACAGCGTCATTTGGCGGGAACGCCGCGCTATTGGTTCGGACACCGATCTTTTGAACCACCGTTCCTTGCCCTGGTACTGGTGAGTGGCGAGAACGATCAAATCGGCCGGATGCCTTCGGAGAT
>JARYMD010000014.1:0-23210 GCA_029907285.1 Verrucomicrobiota bacterium
AAGGTCCGGGGGGTGCAAGAGCCGGGGGCGTTGCCCGTCAGGCGATTTTGGTTCCGGCTGCGCCGGGCTGCGAAATATGCGGGCCCAGGAAATCTCATCGGGATGAAGGAATGGGTGAATCCGAGGGGTGGCCGGTTAGATTTCCGGGTTAGCCGCCGGGACTTTGGGAGAGAAAACAGTGAGCAGGAGCGAGCGGCGCGTTCTCCGGCTGCGGCGTTTAACGGGCCGGAGCATCCCGCCGGATGGGCATTTGCGCACCCACATCGAGTCGCCATCGGCCAAGCTGTTCTTTCAAATCTCTCACAATGGCCGGCTCCCGGTCGGCAAGGTCGTGCTGCTCGGCAATGTCCTCGCGCAAGTTGTAGAGCTCCAAGTGACCGTCCTCGTGGTACTCCAGAAGCTTCCAATCTCCCCGTCGCATGGCACTCACAGGCGTGGTTGTCGGGTAATAATGAGGGAAATGGAAAAATAGCGCGTCGCGCCCCAGCCGGTTTTTCGGGTCACGCAGCAGCCCAACCAGGCTCTTGCCATCGACGGGTTCCGTCACTGTGGCGCCGGCCAGTTCCGCTATTGTGCTGAAAATGTCCATGCAGATGACCGGCTCGTTGCAAATGGCGCCTTTAGCGGTGACGTTCGGGACACGGGCAATGAACGGCACTCGTATTCCGCCCTCGTATAGCGACCCTTTGCCGGAGCGAAGCGGGGTGTTATCTGTCACGCGCATGCCCCTGAACAGATTTGTGTAGCCGCCGTTGTCCGAAGCGAAAAACACCGCGGTGTGCTGTGCGAGTCCGCGCCGATTCAAATGCCGCAGAATGCGCCCCACGTTTTCATCCAGCACCTGAATCATTGCGGCGTATTCGGGGTTTTGATGGCGCAATCCCGGATGGAGCTTGCGGCGAAATTGCTCGACGATCTCGGGTTTGCCTTCGATGGGGGTGTGCGGATTGTGGAACCACAGATTCAGAAAGAATGGACGTGTGCCAGCCGCATCGATGAGTTTGATCGCTTCATCGGTTAGCCGGTCAGTGAGAAACTGGCCGGGCCTGCCAAGGCCAAGGCCAGGGACATAACGAAACTCGCGCGACGGCCCGCTTGGTCCGCGGAACGGGTGGAAGTACGTGGATGGTGCGCCCCAGTGTGTTCCCCCGATGTTCACATCGAAGCCCTGAGTTTCAGGCGAATGGGCGGCATCGCCAACATGCCACTTTCCGACGTGAAACGTGAGGTAACCCCGTTCTTTCAGCAGTTCGGCAATCGTTGTCTCTTCACATGGCAAATCGTGTGCCGTCACCGGCGGCAGCAGCAGCCGGTCGGTGCGTTCCGCTTCTGCCCGCCGTCCCAGCGACGATTCACGCCATGTGGTGATGTGCAAACGAGCCGGGTGTTTGCCGGTGAGGATCGCGGCGCGCGTCGGCGAACAAACCGACATTGCGTATGCATGTGTGAACCGGACACCCCCGCTCGCAAACGCATCCAGATTTGGTGTCCTGTGCAAATCCCCGCCGTAACAAGCGACGTCTGACCAGCCGAGATCGTCCGCAAGAATGAGGACGATGTTTGGTGGCGGGGCCTGGCCCGGCCTCAGCCGAGCATCAGCCGCAGAACTTGGATGGCAGAAGAAGAGTGCGAGGGCAATGAACGGAATGCTGTTTTGGATGCTCATTCGCCACGGTTTTAGGCCTTTTCCCCGGCACAAGCAACACGGCGCGATGGCCGCGTTGCCGAGAATCCGCTGTGTGGGCCAGCCCGGTGTCGGCTCTGAGAATTGAGATTCTTTCGTCTGGGCGCGGGTGTCGGCGCCCGTAAATCTTGCCGGGTTGAACGCATTTGAACGTCCTTGGGGGTGGCAGGCGAGATTTCCGGGCTGGACTTTCAGCCAAACATCCGGGTTTCATCATGCCGTGAGCGGAATTCGTGTTCTCCACGGTTTCACGTTTTTCAGGAGCCTGGGGGGCGTCGAGTCAATGCTCCGCCTGCACCATCAGGTTGATGCGGCGCATGGGCTCGACTCGACGTTCTGTGCCTATTTCGAGCCGCGCGATACAGGCGTCGAACGCGTTTTTGGCCTGGGCCTGAACGCGTTCAGCACAATACAAACCGCCCGCCGCAAGTTCCGCTCCGGGCTGGCATCATCTGCGGAAACAATCGTTTATCATAATTTCTGGGGAATGGCGTTCTTTGCCGACCTCGACAGAGGCTCGCGCAGGATTGGTGTGCTGCACACTGACACGCCCGGGCTGGCTTCGTGGCTTCGGCAATTGCGCGGGTTGGTGGACGGCGCATTGTGCGTGAGCAGGCCTTTGCTCGAGATTGTCAGGCGAGAGTTGCCGGAGCTCGGAGAGGATCGCACAGCATGGCTGCCGTATCCGGTCGCGCGCGAACAAACCGAAGCCGAACAACAGCCCGTAGCGTCGAGGCCGATCGTTCTCGGGTTTGCCGGGCGCCTGTCGTTTGAACAAAAACGAGTGGACAGGTTCCCGCTGCTGATCGAGGCCCTTGACCGGCTCAAGGTTGACTTCAGATTCGAGTTCCTCGGCGACGGCCCGCAAGCGACATGGCTGAAACGGCGGTTTGCGAACGACCGCCGCGTAAAGTTCCACGGGCGATTGTCCGGCTCTGGTTATTGGGACGTGCTGAGAAGCTGGGATGCAATTGTGTTTGTGTCGGACTACGAGGGCCTGCCCATCTCATTGATCGAGGCAATGGCGGTGGGTGTTCTGCCGGTTATGCCATCCGTCGGCAGTGGTGCTGATCCGTACGTGCGCAATGTCCGGGAAGACTTGCTCTATCCACCGGGCAAGACAGATGCCGCCGCTGCCGCCATTCAAGCGCTGACACGGGCCAGTCACAGCGAAATCCAGCAACTGCGGCACCGGGCCAATTCGGTCGTTAAGGCGCACCTTGGCGATTGCTACGAACGGGCTTTTGTCCGGCACGTTTTCCGCGTGGCGGCGTTGCCGCGAATCTCGCGGTCAACTTTCAGACGCGCCACGCCGCGCCTGAGAATGTTTGTTCCTTTTGCCGTGTTGCGCCGGGTGTGGCTTGGGGCGCTGTGGAAGCCTGTCGCATAGAAAACAAGTGGGGTCGCAGAGCTGGACGGGGCGGTGGCATCAAACACTGCTGTTGTGCGACCTTGTCAACCGTATCTGAAAGGGTGGGTGAGCGAAAAGGCATTGGGCAGATGCCTTATCGTTGGCTCCCTGTCGTTTTCAAAAACGACCTCGACAATGTCAAAGCGCACGCGAATCTGCGGGTTGCCAATGCGCCTCAAGTAGTCAAGAGCAGCCATGCTGAGCCGGCGCCGTTTTTCCTCGTCAACCGCGTCTGCAGGCCGTGCCCAATCCTCAGAAGACCGGGCTTTCACCTCGACAAACACAAGACAATCGCCATCGCGGAATATCATGTCGATTTCGCCGCGGGGCGACCTGTAATTGGCGGCGAGGAATTTGAGCCCGCATTTCTTGAGGTGCTTGCGCGCAACCAGTTCCCCACGCCGACCCAATCGCAAATGCGACGGCAACACCCGCGGTTGAAATAGCGCCAGAACCCACTTCCGGAAACTCATAGTACGGACCGACCGGGGCCAACCGTGGCACGCCCCGGGTCATTGCAATTGCCATGTGCGAACAGGCTCAGTTGAATCTCTCGCACGGGCGCAAACGACCGCCTGTGGATCGGACAGGGGCCGAACCGCACAAGAGCCTCCAGATGCTCAGGCGTGGGATATCCTTTGTGCCGGGCGAATCCGTAGTTTGGATAACGGCGATCATATTCGAGCATCAACCTGTCACGCGTCACCTTTGCAAGGATGCTTGCTGCCGCAATTGAATAACTGCGCAAATCGCCTTTGACCACGGCGGTTTGCGGGTGCCCGATCATCGGCACCGGCAGCCCATCCACCAGCACATGCTGCGGTTTTTGGCGCAGGCCGGCGATGGCCCGGCGCATGGCAAGGTGCGTCGCTCGCAGGATGTTCAATTCGTCAATCGTCTCCGCTTCGACCATGCCAATGCCGTAGTCAAGCTCGCGCCATCCAACCAGCGCTTCAAAAAACCCGTCGCGTTTGCAAGGGCTAAGCTTTTTGGAATCGGTCAGACCCAACAGTGCAGACGGCAGCCCTTCAAACACAACGCCGCCAGGGAATATGACCGCTGCCGCAACCACCGGCCCGGCCAATGGACCGCGGCCGGCCTCATCGACTCCCGCAACGAGCACCACGCCCTCGAACATCAGGCGCCGCTCTTCTGCGAACATGTCAACCTGCTGGTGCACATGCACGGCGGCATTGTTGCTCATTCCAACAAAAAAGCGAGGCCATAGCCCCGCTTTTCCATTGTCATTCCGCTAACCAGTCAACGATGTCCCGCCCCAGACCGATCATGCATGCGGTGCCATAACACCCGACTGATACTCCCGCTCTCGGGTTTCCCGGACGCGGAAATCTGACCGGGCCGAAGGCATGGATGAATCGGAGGGGGTGGCCGGTGAGATTTCCGAGGTGGCAAGGCGGATCAAACAACGGGACCGGCGGGAAACCGTTTGGCATGGTTGCACGGCATGGCTGGTCGGCCCGAGGCGAAGCCTTGTTAAGCTGTCTTCTCCGCTTCGGCGGCGGGCTGTTGCGTAGAAGCGCCGGGTTCAGTTGTCGCCGCAGTACCGGGTTCAGTTGTTCCGGCTTCGGCTTTCTCGGCGGTCTCGGTGGCTCGCCGTGATCGCTCCCGCACCGCGATTGCGCCCTTGCCGACGCGCTTGCGCAGATAGGTCAGTTTGGCGCGTCGCACCGCACCGTGCCTTTCCACCTCGACCTTTTCGATTCGGGTCGAGTGCATGGGGAACACGCGCTCGACGCCCTCGCCATGGCTGATGCGGCGCACGGTGAACGTTTCGTTTATTCCATGGCCACGCCGTCCAATCACCACCCCGGTGAACACCTGAATGCGTTCCTTGTCGCCTTCAATCACCTTGGTGTGGACGCGCACGGTGTCGCCCACGTTGAACTTGAACGTTTTTTTGCGCAAATAAGGAGCTTCAATCTTGTCCAATAGTGCCTGGTTCATCGTTTGCCTTTCTCTGAAATGCGGTCTGATTTGTCATCACAAGCTTGTGACGCAAGCAGGTCCGGCCGCCTCGTGGCTGTGCGTGACATGGCCTGCTCGCGCCGCCACTTTGCAATCTCGGCGTGATTGCCCGAAAGCAGCACCTCGGGGACCTTCATTCCCCGGAAGTCAGCGGGGCGTGTGTACTGCGGGTATTCAAGCCAGCCGTGGCTGAACGATTCCTCTCTGGCGCTGTCTTCGTCGCCCAAAACCCCCGGCAAAAGACGCGTTACCGCGTCGATTATCACCATCGCCGGCAACGCGCCATTGGTCAGAACGTAATCCCCAATCGACAGCTCATCGTCGGCAAGGAACTCGCGCACGCGCTCGTCCACGCCCTCATAGCTGCCGCAGATGAGGATAATGTGCGGCAACCCGGCCAGCTCGCGTGCGATGTTCTGATTGAACACTCTGCCCCCTGGGCCGAGAAGGATTGTTCTTGTTTCGGGCTTTCTGAGGCTTTCCACTGCTTCAAACAGCGGTTCCGGTTTCAGCAGCATCCCCGGCCCTCCCCCAAACGGCCTGTCGTCAACGGTCCTGTGCCGGTCATGTGTGAAATCACGCAAATTGTGAATTTGCAGTTCGAGCTGACCATGAGTCCGGGCGCGCTTGATGATGCTTTCATCAAGCGGCCCGGTAAACATCCCTGGAAAAAGAGTTAACACGTCGATTCTCATGGCCGGCCAAGCTCATTTTCTCATCCGGGTTTTCCCGCCGCACTGGACCGTGGCGGGACGGGGAGACTGGATGCATCCCGGCGAGCGAGCCTGCCTTGCGGCTCAGTCTTTGGGTGCCAATTCGTCTATCAGTTCGAGCGCGCAGCGTTTGCCCTGTTTGGCGCTGCCGACCTGGAGCAACGCCCTGAGCGCGTGTATCGTTGCACCCTGTTTCCCTATTACTTTACCCACGTCCGTCGGATGCAACCGCAGCTCGTACACCGTCATGTTGTTCTTCTCAACCGGCGTAACCACCACCGCATCCGGGCGGTCAACCAAACCTTTCACCACATACTCGAGCCATGCCTGCATAATGCACGCTTCAGCTAGGTTTGCGCAGCGGCGGCCGATGCCTGTTTCTCAGCCTTTCGAATAAGGCTCGCAACGGTCTCGGTCGGTTTGGCTCCCTTGCTGATCCAGTACTGAACCCTGTCCAGCTTCACAACGAAGTTGTTTTCCTTCAGCAACGGATTGTACGAGCCAATTTCTTCAATGAACCTGCCGTCGCGCGGAAATCGGCTGTCCGCGACCACTACTCTATAAGCCGGAACGTTCTTCGTTCCGGTGCGTTTCAGGCGAATACGTACTGCCATATAGATTAATCATTCCCGGCATGTCTGGCGCAAACATACTCGACGCCAACACAAACCGCCAGCCGGGCCGGCGAAACAAAAGAGAACAACATATTAGGCCCCCACCGCCCGATTGGCAAGGACTGATTTCTGTTCTTCGAGGTCCTCGCCTCTTCTACGTTCCACGCTGAAGATCCAGCGAGTTTCCAGTCCGGCCCTCGAGCCGCTAACCCGGAAATCTCACCGGGCAACCCCTCAAACATACCCATGCATTCAATCCGGTGAGATTTCCGGGCCTGCATATTCCTTGATCTCTTGAAGACACCCGCTTCGCAGACTGCTCAGGGTATATCATTATATTGGAAGACCGTTCATATTCGCGAAGATTTTCAGGCTGCGAGCCTGGTCAGTCTCTCCGTATGCGCTTGCCTGGCCGCCAGCAAAGCGGTCACCACGGTGCGGCCTTTGGGAGACGCAAATAGAGTGACAGGCACGTTGTCGGTGCGGCCTTTGGGAGACGCAAATAGAGTGACAGGCACGTTGTGTGGGTGCAGCCGAAGTCTGGGAACAAATAGAGTGCCAGGCACTTTGTTGTACCCACGGGTAGGGCGCGCCGTCCCCGGCGCGCCGAATAGCTCAGCACATGCCCTGATTCCGGCTCGCTGGGGACAGCGAGCCCTACCGTGCATGAACCCTTGCATACAGTTTCTCATTTCCGCGCAGCATTCATCAGCGTAGGGTCGTCAACGGGCGCGGGCGTTGGCTCAGAGATTCTCAGGCTGCTGTGGTTCCGGCTGTTCCGGGCTGACAAATACGCGGGCCAACGCTGTCCTTGCTCCTGCAGGTTATGTAAGGTAGTTTAGCAGCATGACCGCACGGCTCCTGTTCTTGATATGGCTTTCAACACTCGGTGCCATGTTGTGCGCGGACTCCGCAAGCACCCCTGTGCTGACAAGCTCGCCAAAACGCGTCGTGGTATTGCCCGTCCGTGACGACATCATGCCGCCGTTGGTCTATGTGGTCCGCCGCGGAGTAAAGACCGCCATGGACAGCAAGTCGGACCTGCTGGTGCTAGACATGAACACTCGCGGCGGCCGGGTGGACTCGACAGAAAAGATCATGGAAATTCTCGCGCAGTTCCCCGGCGAAAGCGTGACTTATGTGAACAAGGCTGCGTATTCTGCGGGCGCATTCATTGCGGTCGCAACCCGCCGCATCTACATGGCCCCGGAAAGTGTCATTGGCGCTGCAGCCCCAATCATGCTGGCTCCGGGCGGCACTGGCGTCGAGGCAATGCCCGAAACCCTCGAAATCAAGACCACCTCCGCTCTCAGCGCCAGAATCCGATCTTACGCCCAAAAGAACGGCCATAACCCGGATGTGGTCGAGGCCATGATCGACAAGCAGAAGGAATTGGTCATCGACGGAAAAACCATAAACGAGAAAGGCCGGATACTGACGCTGACAAACGTTGAGGCGGAACGCGAATATGGGACACCGCCAAAACCGCTGCTTTCAGCCGGCACCGTTGAAAGCCTTGACGCGCTCATTGACAAGCTGGCCGGCCCCGGAGCATACAAGATCGTCATCCAGCCCACCGGCGCGGAAAAACTCGCCACGTGGATAAACGCGTTGAACTGGCTCTGGCTCATAATCGGTGTTGCGGGCATTTACATCGAGATCAAGACCCCGGGATTCGGTTTGCCCGGCATTGTCGGGATTTCGGCGTTTGCGCTCTATTTTTTCGGGAGTTACGTTGCGGGGCTTTCGGGGCTCGAATGGCCGGCACTTTTCTTGCTGGGGCTGGTGTTGGTGATTCTGGAGCTGTTTGTGTTTCCGGGCACGGTGCTTCTTGGGTTGGCCGGCGCGCTTTTGATGATCGTCACGATTGTGATGGCCATGGTGGACATTTACCCGGGCAATCCTGCATTGCCGGATCTGCCCCAACTGGAGCTTCCGCTTCGCAACCTTGGCCTTGCGGTGGTCGGGTCAGCGGCAACCTTGTTTGTTCTGAGCCGTGTGCTCCCAAAAACGTCGTTGTACGGTGTGCTTGTCAGTCAATCTGCCAGCGGCGTGCGTTCTGTTGAATCCCAGGCGCAGGTGCAGGCTTCGAGGATTGGGCGTGAAGGCGTTGCAGTTTCTGTTTTGCGGCCTGGCGGCAAGGCGATGTTCAGCGACGAGGTGCTTGACGTTGTGACGCAGGGCGAAATGCTGCCCAAAGGCACGCGCGTGAGGATCATCGGTCACAGCGCAAAGGAGGCCATTGTCGAGCCGATAGAACCGGCAAACCGGGCCGCGATCTGAGATTTTCGGCGCCGAGCGCGCACAGACGTCACGAATAACAGCAATGATGTCGCGTCGAATCAAGGCGCACTGCGAGACTGTTACGTCGGCAGCACCGTCTTCTTTCAAGCGGGGCAAAAATCAGAGAAGAGCATGAACCCTGCCTGGTTCTGAACGGAGCGGGGTGCGGATTCAATTCACGGACAGGTCGTCCGGTGATTCCGCCAGCAGCCTGTGCTTCCATCCTTTCTGCCGGAGGATCGTCCGCCAGAGCTGGTTTGGGTCAACATCAAACACGAGTTCAAGTGTCGCCGGATGAGTAAGCCATGCTTGGCGCCGCATTTCGTCCTCGAGCTGGCCCGGGCTCCAACCGGCGTAACCGGCGAAGAGCTTCAGCTTCTTACTCGGCGAAAATGACTCGCCGATTTCTATCAGGTCGTCCAGCGAATGCCCGACGCTGAGATTTGGCATGACATTGGCGTCCGGCAGGAAAGTGTCCGAGTGCAAAAAACTCATCGCGGCAGGCTGCACCGGGCCGCCGACAAAAAGCGGGAGGTTTTTGATTTGATCCGGCAGATCGGCAATGAGCACATCGCCGACCTTGGTTCCACCGTCGCGGTTAAGAACCAGCCCAAAGGCGCCGTCAGCGTCGTGCTGGCATATCAGCACAACTGTCCTGTGGAAGAAAGACCCGTACAACCTTCCTCCATCCAGCAGTAACTGGCCTTTCAAGTATTTTGGCTGCTTGCCCATCTGTTTGGCGCCTTGTTCGGTTTGGCGCCCGGCACCGGCGTCACCTGTTTTCGAGCAAACGCCGTGCCGCAATCGCCATTGCATCGGACGTCAAACCATAGCTCTTGTACAGGTGCGCTGCAACATAGGCCGATCTGCCAAATTCACCGCGAATGCCAATCGACTCGACCTTGTGCGGCACACCCGCGCCCGAAAGGGCGTGGGACAGGAGTGATCCCATCCCGCCAATGAGCTGGTGGTCTTCGATCGTCACAAGCCGTCCTCCGCAACGCCGAACGATGGGGCTGATGGTCTCGATGTCCGGCCGGTTGATGAAAGGGTTGTTGATGACCGCCGCTTTTACTCCGTCGCGAGCCAACAGGTCCGCAGCCTCGAGTGCCTGTCGAACAAGCACCCCGCACCCCACGAGCGCAACGTCGCTTCCTTCTCGCAATACCTGCGCGCGCCCCCACTCGTATCGCGCCCCGGGCTGCCAACTGAGCGGATAGTTCTCGCGCCCGACGAAAAACACCACAGATTCTCCATCCTCGCCTCGAGACCGGGCCGCAGCCAAGCGTTCTACAGCCTGGAACATGAAAGCCTCGGCTTCATCTGCACACGAAGGCGCCACGACAACCGTGTGAGGAATCGCACAAGTGGCGGCGAAACAGGTTGTTGCCTGGTGCGAAGCGCCGTCGGCAGCGTCCTGCAAACCCACATGAGAGAAAACTGCTATCACAGGCGCCTGTGACAAAGCCGCCATCGTCAAAGGCAGGTTCCCCTTGGTTACACCGAACTGCGCAAAGGTATCAACAATTGGGATGAACCCCATCTTGGAAAGGCCGGCGCCGACGCTGACCATGTTGGCCTCGGCAACCCCGACTTCGACGAAACGGCCGGGGAAGCTTTTCTGGAAAATCCCCATCCCGGTCGAGCCCTGGACGTCGGAGGAAACCGAAAAGACCGGGTATCCCGCCAACGCGGCCTTGACCGCCCCTTTGCCCAAACCGGATTGGACCTTGTCCGTCTTGACAGCCTGTGCCGTCCCGGCCGCGCCTTGCCCAACAGCCGCTTTCCGGGCCGCTTCTTTCGCTTCCCATTCGGCACGCAACGACCTGGCCCACCCGACAAATTCGCCTGGCGGATTGCCCTGATAAATTTCGGTGACGAACTCGACTATTTTCTCCCCGTTTGACAACGGGAAACCGTGCCCGCCGGAAGGGCTTTGTTCGGTGGCCTTGACGCCATAGCCTTTGATCGTCTTGACATGAAGGCAGACTGGCACGCGCGGATTCGCTCGTGCGCATTCGACGCCCTCTTCGACAGCTTGATAGACTGCCTGCAGGTCGTGGCCGTTGGGCACATGAATGACCTTCCAGCCCAAAACGCTCATGGCGGCAAAAGTCGGTGCCATGCTGAAAGCGTCCTGGGAAATCCGACCGGAAAGCTTGGCGTCGTTGTCAGAAATCACCAGGACGAAAGGATTCAATCGGTCCTTGGCGGCAAGGCCGGGTATTGAGGCGAAAGCCTCTTTTGCCTCGCCTTCCATGGCGGCTCCGTCCGAAGCCACGGTGATGGTCACGCGATCGTTCCCAATCAGCTTGTCCGCAAGCGCCAATCCCTCCGACTGAACGAGCGCTGACCCGAGCGGGCCGTTGCTGAGCAGGATTTGCTCCGGGTTGACGTGGGACTCGCCGTGGCCGGTGAGCTTGCTGGTCAAACTGCGAAATCCCTTGAGGTCATCGAAAGTCAAACCGTCGAACCCGTAGTTTGCCCGCAGCGCGTACAGGCCGTTCTCAGCGTGGCCGGCGTCGTTGACGAAATTGAACGCCTCGTGCCACTGGCGGTCGCGCACGCTGAACATCAGACCGTGAATGGCGGACATAATCTCAGCAAAAGCCGCCGGACCACCCCAGTGGCATGCTGCCCCGCCATGGACCGCGTGAACATCCATCAACGCAACCAACGCACGCGTCGCGCGCGGGTCCGCCAGCACAACTTCATTGCCGCGCCGGTCCTTGACAGTGACGCTGTATTTTGGCTGGCGCAGTGGCGTTTGCGCCAAACGTACAGGTCTGGAAACCGGTCTCAAAGGCGGAGCTTCCAGAGCTTTGACTGTTGACTTGTCCTCGCCCATAAGCCGCTGATCTGTCTAACACAAGATTTGGCGGCCGCCAACCTCCAGATTCAGCAGCCGCCCAAATCCGCATTCAATCCTCTTTGGGTTAATCCTGCCCGGGTGAATCTTGTCCGGGTGAATCTTGTCCGGGTGAATCTTGTTTGGGTGAATCCTGTTTTGGCGACCCGTGTTTTGGCTGCTCCTGCTTGGGTGACGAACCCCGGTCGGCCCGATTTGGTGAGGCTCGTTTTTCAGGGCCGCGTTTTTCGCGCTCCTGTTTGTCCCGCTCTTCCATCGCCGCTCGCCGGGAGAGTCGGACCCGGCCCTTTTCGTCCACTCCCAGGCACTTGACCCAGATTTCATCCCCCACCTTGACGATGTCTTCGGTTTGCTTGACTCGGAAGTTTGCGAGTTCGCTTATGTGGACCAGCCCGTCTTTGCCGGGGAACACCTCGACGAAACACCCGAAATCTTTAATTGTGACGACCTTGCCGCGGTAAACCTTCCCGACCTCGATCTCGGCGGTCATGCCTTCGATTTCGCGTTTTGCGACCTCCAATCCTTCGGGGTTGGTGCTGTAAATCTGCACGGTGCCGTCATTCTCGATGTTGATTTCGCAGCCCGATTCATCGCAAATCCGCTTTATGTTCTTTCCGCCAGGCCCGATCAGTGCGCCTATCTTCTCCGGATTGATCTTGACGGTCACAATCCGCGGCGCGTGCTTGCTGAGCTCCGGCCGCGGTGCAGCCAGCGTCTCGGACATGATCTTCAGGATTTTGAGACGGGCGGTGCGAGCCTTTTCCACTGCTTCACCGATTATGGCGTGGGGCAACCCTCTGAGCTTCAAATCCAGTTGAAACCCGGTGATCCCCTTCTCAGTGCCCGCAATTTTGCAGTCCATGTCACCAAACGCGTCTTCTGAGCCGAGTATATCGGTAAGGAGTTTGTATCGCAGAATCTGCCCCTGCTCATTTGGCTCGCTGCACAAGCCGATGCTGATTCCTGCAACAGGCCTTGTCAGCGGGACGCCTGCGTCCATCAGCGCCAGGCTGCCGCCACACACCGTTGCCATGGAAGTCGAACCATTCGATTCCATGATTTCGCTCGTGACACGCACCGCGTACGGGAAATTCTCGAGCGGCAATATTGGTTCCAGGGACCGCTCGGCCAGGGCGCCGTGGCCGATCTCCCGCCGGCCCGGGCCGGCAATGCGGCCGGTCTCGCCCACTGAGAAATTCGGAAAGTTGTAATGAAGAATGAATTGTTTTTCTGTTTCGCCTCCTGCGTAGGCGTCGATCTCCTGCATGTCCTCGGTTGTGCCCAACGTTGTAAGAACGAGAGCCTGAGTCTCGCCTCGTGTGAACAGAGCCGACCCGTGCGCCCGCGGCAGCAGGCCCACTTCACATGATATGGGCCGCAAATCATCCATTCCGCGCCCGTCCAAACGCCGGCCTTTGTCCATGACCAACCCTCGCACCACCCGGCGCTGAATCTCATACGCAGCTTCTTTAATGGCAAACGGCGTGGCCTGTTCCTCGCCGAACCTGGCGACAAGCTTCGCGCTCATCTCTTCAACCAACAATCGCCACGCTTCCTCTCGCGCCTGTTTGCTCGGAGCAAGAAGGGTGGACTCGGCTCTGTCGCCGATGATTGCCAGGGCCTCGTCCAGGATCGGTTGTGGGAGAACGAACGGGGTGATTTGGCGTTTGGGTTTTCCGACTTTGGCGGCGAGCTCTTTCTGTGCCGCGATGATTGGCTGGCAACAGGTGTGGGCAAAAGCCAGAGCGGCCATGAAATCAACCTCGCTGATTTCCTTGGCCGAACCCTCGAACATCAGCAGTTCCGTCTCGCTTCCAACATACACGAGGTCAAGGTCACTCTGTTCAAGCTGGCTGTGCGTGGGGTTGGCGATCAATTGACCGCGGACGCGGCCGACGCGCACTGCACCGATGGGGCCGCTCCATGGGATGTCGCTCACGGTCAGAGCCGCCGACGCGCCGATCACACTGAGTATGTCCGGGTCGTTCTCGCCATCGGCGCTCAACAAGATGCTCTGAACCTGCACTTCGTTGAACCAGCCCTTTGGAAACAACGGGCGTATGGGACGGTCTATCATCCGGCTGGTCAAAATCTCTTTCTCGGTGGGACGTCCTTCGCGTTTGAAATAACCGCCGGGAAACTTGCCGGCCGCCGCGGCTTTCTCCCTGTAATCGACCGTGAGCGGGAAGAACTCTTGCCCTTCACGCGGGGTCATCGAGGCGACAGCGGCTACAATGACCACGGTTTCGCCAAGCTGGACCGATACGGCGCCGTCGGCCTGTTTGGCCATTCGGCCGGTTTCAATGACGATTTTTCCTGCGCCAACTTCTGCAACAACACTTTCTGGCATGGTATGTTTGATAATTCCATGCCCGTCGGCTTCGAGGAACTTCATTCAACCTCCAATCATGGGGGGCTGAATGAAATTACCCTAGGCCAACAGGCATGCATAACGCGCGGTCTGGTTTCTACTCTATGCCAACACAAGCCACCCGCGCACTTTGGTCGGCTTTTTCAGCTTCGCAGCCTGCGTCGGCATTTCCGATGGCCGCCAACGCTGCGGTTATCTCCGCAACTTCAGCCTTTTGGTCACTGTTTCGTACTGTTTGAAATCAGTGGCCTCGAGGTAGCTCAACAGCCGGCGTCTTTGGCCCACCATCATCAGCAGGCCGCGTCTTGAGCTGTGATCTTTTCTGTGTTTCTGAAGGTGCTCGGTAAGATGGTTGATCCGCTGGGTCAACAGTGCAATCTGCACGGCTGCTGATCCCGTATCGCGTTCGTGCAACCTAAATTCAGCTATTGTTTTAGTCTTCGCTTCCATTCGGTCTTGACATCGGCCTCAGAACAAAGCCCGGAAGATAGTTGCGATATGCCAGGGTGTAAAGCAGAAGTTTTCAAACTTCACACCGCTACACCGCTCCAAACCGACGGTGTCGCCGTGCATACTCTTCAAGCGCGGCGAAAAACTGCGCTTTCCTGAAATCCGGCCAGAGCGTGGGCGTCACCACAAACTCTGCATAGGAAATCTGCCACAACAGGAAATTGCTCACCCGCAGCTCCCCGCTCGTCCTGATGATCAGGTCCGGGTCCGGATAGTGTCTGGTGTACAAATGCTGGGAAATCACCTGCTCGTTTATTTCCTCCGGCTCGATCTGGCCGGCTTTGGCTTTCGCGGCAATTTGGCGAACCGCTTCAACTATTTCGGTCCGCCCCCCGTAACTCAAAGCAAGGATCAGCGTCAGTCCATTGTTTCGAGCGAGCGCCTGCCGTGTGTTGGCAAGCTGTTCCTGCACAAACTCGGGCAGCCGATACACCTGCCCAATCACTTCCAACCGAACGTTGTTCCGCTGGAGTTCGTCAATCTCGGTCTTCAAATACCGCGCCAAATAGCGCATCAGCGTGTCCACCTCGTCCTTCGGCCGGTTCCAGTTCTCAACCGAAAAAGCGTACAGGGTCAGATACTTTATCCCCAATTCACCCGCTGCGCGCACAACTGCTCGCACAGATTCAACCCCGTGCCTGTGTCCTTCGACACGCGGCAAATGGCGCTGCTTCGCCCACCGGCCATTCCCATCCATGACAATGGCCACGTGCGTCGGCAATGCTGCACGCGCCTCGGCGCTCAACTGAATGCTGCTGGCGCTCATTCGCGACAAACCAATCCGGGTCGGCCCGCCATGATGTTACAGAAAAATGGTTTCCTCGCGGTCCGGGCCAACCGAGGCAATGCTCAGTTTAGACCCGGACAATTCAGCTATCGCCTTCAAATACCTTCTTGCGCGCACCGGCAAATCTTCCCACGAACGCGCCTTGCTGGTGGGACACTGCCAACCCTGAAACTCCTCATAGACCGGCTGGCATTCTTTCAGCACCCGGCAATCATTCGGCACATGAGTGTAAAGCTGCGAACCGTGCCGGTACGCAACGCACACCTTGATTCGTTCCAGCGTGTCAAGCCCGTCCAGATTCGTAACAGCCAGCTCATTGATGCCATTGATCATCACCGCCTGCCGAGTTACCACCGAATCAAACCATCCGCAGCGTCTCGGGCGGCCCGTTGTCGCCCCAAACTCGCGCCCCAACGCATGCAGCATGTCCCCAATTTCACCGCTTTCAGTCGGGAACGGCCCTTCACCGACCCGCGTTGTGTAGGCTTTCATGACGCCAATGACCTTGTGCATTCGGTTGGGAGGAACGCCCGAGCCGGTGCACGCGCCGCCTGCAGTTGTGTTTGACGATGTCACAAAAGGATATGTCCCGTGATCAATGTCAAGGAAAGTGCCTTGCGCCCCCTCGAACAGGATGTCTTTTCCATGACTGACAGCGTCGTTCAACATGACCACGGTGTTGGTCACAAAGCGGCGCAGTTTGTCCCCGGCCTTGCGGTAGGCTGTATGGACCTTTGCAAACGACAACGGCTTGGCCCCAAAAGCCTTCAGCACTTCGTTGTTCTCCCGAATCCGATCCCGCAGCAACTCGGCAAAACGCTCAACATCAACAAGGTCAATCATCCGCAATCCGGTCCGCGCCGCCTTGTCTGCGTAAGCCGGGCCTATGCCGCGTTTGGTTGTGCCAATCTTGTTCTTCCCTTTTCTGGCCTCGCGCTGTTCGTCAAGCAACCGATGGTACGGCAACACAATGTGCGCAGTCTCGCTGATGAACAGATTGCCGTCCACACGGACACCCAGCCGCTCGAGCCCTTCGATTTCCCCGACCAGCGCCGGCGGATCAATCACGACGCCGTTGCCAATGACGCATTTCTTTCCGCGCCTGAGGATGCCCGACGGCACCAGATGGAGCACGTATTTCTGTTTGCCAATCAACACCGTGTGCCCGGCATTGTTGCCGCCCTGCGTCCGCACAACAATGTCCGCACGCTCGGTCAGCACATCAATTATCTTCCCTTTGCCTTCGTCGCCCCACTGGGCTCCTACAAGGATCGTGTTTGCCATGATGAATCTCAGCGATACACAACTGAAGAAGCGCCCCAACCAAGCCAGCTTCCAGGCGCGCAGTCGCCGCATTAACCTTATGAGTCCGCCACGGTAACGTCAACGAGAGAAAAAATCTCGATAAATATCGGTTGACATTCAGGCGTAAAATCATAAACTGAAGCCGGTTTTGGATTTAAGTTGCAGCCTAACTAGGAGAAATCTATGAAGAACGTTGGACGTATTTCAATCCGGGTGGTTGGTCTGGGTTTGGCTGTTGCAGCTTGCTCGTTCTGGCTTGCAGCACAAGCCGCCGAAGGGAGTGCACGCGTAACGGCGGTCAGAGTCGGAAGCGCAGATTACAGCACTGATGGCGTTACATGGACCGCACTTGGAGGGGGTGAAGTCCTCGGCCCCGGCACCACGTTGCGCACCGACGCAATGGGAATCGTGGATTTAAACCTCGGAAAATGTGGTGATTATGTCCGCCTTACCCCGGGGACAACTCTCCGCCTCGCCACCATGAGTTATGACCGAGGCGCTGGCGAAACTGTCATCAACACAGAAATGTACCTGAGCACAGGCCGAATTCAGGGCATCATCCGAAAATTGAGCGCTGCCTCGCGTTTCGAGGTCAAGACCCCCGTGGCAACTTACCAGATTCGCGGTACACGATACGAAATCAGCGCCACCGGCCGCGCAACAGTGAACGAGGGCTTGGTCGAGGTGCTCTATACGCCGGCTGGCGCAACTGCAGCGGTAAGGTTTGAAGTTCCTGCTGGTTATACCTTCGAGCCGAGCGAATACAGCGGCCGCGGCGGAACGATCCCAACCCCGGGCATCGTCCAAGACCAACTGGCCGAAGACCTCAAAGATTTGCGCGGCGGCGGTGTCGAGGGCGAAAAAGTCCAGGTTTGGATTCCGATGCCGACATGGGAAATTGTCGATCGCCCATTCGAGCCAGCCCCCGGCACACTGGATTCCAAGCCGTTCAGAGTGCCACCGGTTTACAATCCGACCACCGAAGTAGCTCCGCGCCCCTGAAGCACGTCCAACGTAGTCAATAATCAAATAAGAAGCGCAGAATTTGTTTCGGACACCCAGGGCAACACCAGTTGCCCTGGGTTTTTTTGATGCCGACATCTTGCAATCTCGGGCAAATCGAGCAATAGTTCCGCCATGCTGGCCAAGGTGTGTTCGGCCGCGGTTAACGGCATAGAAGCATACGCGGTCGAAGTGGAGGTTAATTCCGGTTGGGGCGAGACGGTCATCGTCATCGTCGGACTGCCCGATACTGCAGTCAAAGAGTCGCGCGACAGAGTTACCACCGCGCTCTCGAACTCGGGTTTCAATTTCCCGCTGGGCCGCACAACCATCAATCTCGCACCGGCTCACGTCAAAAAGGAAGGGCCGAGTTTCGATCTCCCAATTGCGATCGGCATGCTCGCCGCCAGCGAACAGTTGGTGATCGATCAGTTGGAGAATTACTTGATCGTCGGCGAACTTGCGCTCAACGGCGCCGTCAGGCCCGTCAAAGGAGTCCTGCCAATTGCACTTCGCGCAAGAGCCGACGGCAAAACCGGAATGCTCGTCCCGGCCGACAATGCCGCCGAAGCAGCGGTTGTCACGGGGCTCAACGTCATTCCAATACAGAACTTGCGCGAGGCGGTGAGCTTCCTGCACGGCGAAATCTCAATCCCACCCATGCACGTTGACATCGACAGGCTCTTCGAGCAAGCAGCCGATGACGAGGTTGATTTTGCCGATGTGAAAGGCCAGGAATCGGTCAAACGCGCACTCGAAATCGCTGCAGCAGGCGGCCATAATGTTCTGCTGATCGGGCCGCCGGGCACTGGCAAGTCGATGCTTGCAAAACGAATCCCGACAATTCTTCCTCCCCTGACCTTGGAGGAAGCGCTCGAAACAACCAAAATCCACAGCATCGTCGGGCTGCTCAAGCTTGGCCAGGCTCTCATTACCAAGCGGCCGTTCAGAGCGCCTCATCACAGCGCCAGTGACGCCGGACTGATCGGCGGCAGCATGAATCCGACCCCGGGTGAAATTTCGCTTGCGCACAACGGCGTCTTGTTCCTCGACGAGCTGCCGGAGTTCAAGCGAAGCGTGCTTGAAACCATGCGCCAGCCGCTCGAAGATGGCACAGTGACAATCTCCCGCGCTGCAGGCACGGTGACTTTCCCGTCCGAATTCATGCTCGTGGCCGCCATGAATCCAAGCCCCGACGGCAGAATGCCGGGCGAGTCGCGTTGTTCACCGCGTGAGATTCAGAATTACCTCGGCAAAATCTCCGGCCCGCTGCTGGACCGCATCGATCTCCATGTCGAAGTGCCGGCCGTCAAGTTCAGGGAAATGACCGCCGACCGGACAGGCGAAAGTTCAGCCCAAATCCGCGCCCGCGTAATCGCAGCCCGCAAGAAACAACAGCAGCGCTTTCGAAACAGCAGCCACTGCACTTGCAACGCCAGAATGTCGCCCCGCGACCTGCGGATTCATTGCGCGCTTGACGAACAAACCCTTGAAATGCTCCGGCTCGCCATGAACGACCTCAAGTTGAGCGCGCGCGCATACGACCGCATCCTGAAGGTGGCCCGGACAATTGCAGACCTCGCCGACTCCGAACGCATTGCCTCAGATCACATATTCGAAGCCGTCCAGTTCAGAACCTTGGACCGCCAGCTCTGGGGCTGAGCCGGCATTCACGGGGACATGCTTGTTTATTCGGCTTGCGTGGCCGTGCCGTCCGCCAAAGAATCGCCCCGAATAGACAAGACGGCGTGAATGCGCAGCCGCAGCACGCCTTCGCAAGCCGGAAAGGTCCATCATGCAAAGATTCAATCGCCGCCAATTCCTCAAAGGTTCTCTCGGTGCCGCAACTGCACTTTCAATCTCGCAACGCGCATCGTCCGCATCAGCAAATGATCAAATTGTCATCGGCGTCATGGGACTGGGCGGACGCGGCACCGGGCTTGCCGGAATGTTTGCCGAACGGCCCGATGTTCGGATCAAGTACTTGTGCGATCCCGACGAACGGCGGCATGCGCAAGCCCGGAGAGTTGTCGAAGCGCATGGGCATAAGGCCGAGTGCGTCCGGGATTTTCGGCGGATGTTGGAAGACCGCGAAATCGATGCTGTGGTCAACGCAACGCCTGATCATTGGCACGGATTGGGCACGGTATTGGCGTGCCAGGCCGGCAAGCATGTGTACGTCGAAAAGCCAATGGCGCACAACGTGTGGGAAGGCCGCAAAATGATCGAGGCCGCGCGCAAGTACAATCGCGTTGTCACGGTCGGAACCCAGACACGCAGTGCGCCGTATGTTCAACCTGCACGCGAATTGATCATGTCCGGCAAACTGGGTGAGGTGCGGCTCGTCCGGGTGTACAATCTGATGCAGCACTCGCCCCAGCGCATGGGACCGGAAGAGCCGGTGCCACAAGGATTCGATTATGACATGTGGTGCGGGCCGGCGGCGCGGTTGCCGTACGTCCCCGGACGATACTGGCTGAACATGGCCGAGTTTAGCTGCGGCCCGATCCCGGGCGACGCGGTGCATCAACTCGACCTTGCGCGGTTTGTCATGGGCGATCCGCCTGCGCCCCGCAGTGTCAGTCATTGCGGAGGCATTTTTGTCCTGCGCGATGGACGTGATACTCCGGACACGCAGTTTGCCATGTTCGAGTTCGAGAGTTTCACCCTGATGTTTCAGGGAGCGCTCTGGACACCGTACATGAAGAAAATCCCAATCCCAATTCGCGAAGGCGACCGATTCCCTGACTGGCCGTTCTGCGCAACCAAGATCGAAATACTCGGCACAAAGGGTTGCATGTACCTCGGAAGACACGGCGGCGGTTGGCAGGTCTATGACGAAAACAACAAGGTCATTGCCGAATCGCCGGGCAGGCCCGGCGACCGCCCGCATTTGGAGAATTTCCTCCAGTGCATCAGAAACGGCAAACTGCCAAACGCAGACGTCGAGCAGGGCCATCGGTCAACACTGCTGTGTCATCTGGCGAACATTTCATGGCGCATGGAGAATGCGAAGTTGGTTTTCGATGGGGCAACCGAGTCGTTCCCAAAAACACCGGAGGCAAATCGTTTCCTGAAACGCACTGCATATCGGGCGCCGTGGGTCATGCCAAACCAGGTTTGAGAATCTGCCCGGTTTCTCGGAGAGCAACGATGAAAACGCATCTCATCTTGATGCTGGCCGCAGCGAACGTCGGGTTTGCGGCAGAAACAACGATGGACGGATGGCGCCCCTCCGCGCCCCGGGACGAGGTTCGCCCGGCTTTCGCAACCGAAACAACCGGCGGGCGTGACGGCGGCGCCAAACTTGTCATTGCGACCGATGCTCGCCACGGACTGGCCGGGTACTGGTCGAAAAGTTTCCCGGTCAAAGGCGGCACGTTCTGCAGATTCACAGCGTGGCGGAAAACATCCAATGTGCCGGTCCCGCGCATGTCTGTATTCGCGCGTGTCATGTGGCGTGATGACCATGGTCGCGCCGTGTTCCATGACGAACCGGGAGCAACAAGCTACCGCGAGGGCACGTTGCCGATCGCCGAGCCGGAATACCCGTCCGATCGGGGAACCGATGTTTCGGGCTGGACCGAGGTGTCGGACGTGTACCAAGTGCCCTCAAAGGCCACCAGGGCCATTGTTGAACTCCATCTTTTGTGGGCTGCTCAAGCGCGAGTTGAATGGTCGGCGGTTTCTCTTGAAGAAGTGCCCGCATCGCCGCCACGGAAGGTTCGCCTTGCAACAGTGCATTTTCGCCCGTCCGGCCAGAAAACAGCGGAAGCGAACTGCAAGCTTTTTGCTCCATTGATAGCCGAGGCGGCCCGGCAAAAGGCTGACCTTGTTGTTCTCCCCGAGACAATCACCGTGTGCGGGACGGGCCTTTCTTACGCCGAAGCAGCCGAACCGATTCCGGGGCCATCCACGGAATATTTTGGAGGACTGGCACGCGAGCATAATCTGCACCTTGTTGCGGGGTTGGTCGAGCGCGACGCTCATCTGGTCTATAACACCGCGGTTCTGATTGGCCCCGATGGGGCAGTAATCGGCAAGTATCGAAAGGTCTCTTTGCCGCGCACTGAAATCGAATGCGGTGTTGTTGCCGGCGAGGATTACCCCGTGTTCGACACGCGGTTTGGCAAGGTGGGCATGATGATTTGCTACGATGGCTTCTTTCCTGAAGTGGCGCGGCAGCTGTCGATTCGCGGCGCGGAAGTGATCGCGTTCCCTGTTTGGGGTTGCAACCCGCTGCTGGCAGCGGCGCGCGCCTGCGAAAACCATGTGTATGTGGTCAGCAGCACGTGCACGGATGCGGCCGCCAACTGGATGATCTCCGCGGTCTTCGATCATGAAGGGATAACGATCGCCCGGGCAAAAGAGTGGGGAACAATCGCCGTGGCAGAGGTGGATTTGAACCGGCGTTTGCATTGGTCGAGCCTCGGAGATTTCAAAGCGGAGATTCCCCGTCACCGGCCCGTATGGCGATACGACTGATCATCGGGACACAGGTGAACAGAGCAGGCAGCGCCAGGAATGTGTGCAGCACCTGATCGGATGGAAATCTGGGATGTTCATTGCCATTTGTCCGGAGTCCCAGGCAACACTCCGGAGGAACGGTTGGAACGGCTCATAGGTTACGCCGACCGGCTCGGCATCAAAAAGCTCTGCCTCTGCATGGGCATGGAATGGGCCTGCGACCCTTCGCCGGAGAAGTTGAGAAGAGAGAACGACGAGGTTTTGCGAGCGATACGCCGTTTCCCGGAACGCGCGTTTGGGTTTGTGTACCTGAACCCGAAGCACGCGAAAGCGAGCATCGATGAGCTCAACAGATGTGTGGCCGACGGGCCGATGGTGGGCGTGAAGCTTTGGGTGGCAGAAAAGTGCAATTCGCCTGCTTTGGACCCCATTGTGCGCAGGGCTGCCGAGCTGCGTGCCCCCATTTATCAACACACGTGGCTCAAAATCACAGGGAATCTGCCGGGCGAATCAACCCCCATGGATTTGGCAGAGCTGGCCGGGCGGCACCCGGACGCACAATTCATTTGCGGACATAGCGGCGGTGATTGGGAGATTGGCATTCGGGCCGTGCGGTCCTGTCCAAATGTCCATCTAGAACTCTCGGGCGGCGACCCGGTCGCAGGCGTAACCGAAATGGCCGTCCGCGAGCTGGGAGCCGAACGAGTATTGTTCGGCAGCGATGCTGGCGGGCGGAGCTTTGCATCGCAGCTCGGAAAGGTAACCGGCGCCAGCATTCCCGAGAGGGAAAAACGTTTGATTCTGGCCGGGAATCTTGGACGTCTGCTTCGTCCGATCCTCACGTCGAAGGAATTCTCAACACATCGCAGCAAGGCAATCGAACATCAATGAACACGCCGCGACAACAGGCCAGGGACGATGGAACAGAGGCAACAGACCAAAGACCATGGGCCGCATGCTGTGAACACGTCTCAGGGAACAAATCGTGCGGTCCGAACCATTGCATGGCGCGCCGGGATTTCTTCAGGTTCGCGAGCGGCCTTGCGGCTCTCGTTGGTGTCCCCTCCGGACAGGCGGTTTCATCCGGCGGCAGTTCGCGCCGGTCGATCAAGCTGGTTGATGTCAACGTCAGCATCTCGCACTGGCCGACGCGGCGCGTGGAATTTGATGAAGCGCCAGAGCTGGTGAAGCTGCTCCGAAACAGAGGG
>JARYMD010000014.1:23220-23555 GCA_029907285.1 Verrucomicrobiota bacterium
TCGAAGGCATGGGTGGGCAGCTTGGATGGAATGCTTCACAAGGACATCGCGGCTGCAAATGCGCGACTTGCACGTGCGTGCGCTCAGAACGGACGCGGCTTGTTGCTCCCGTTTGGGACGATCAATCCTGCCCTGCCCGATTGGCGAGAAGAGCTGCGCCGCTGCGCCGAAGTGCACCAAATGCACGGCATTCGACTGTACCCGAATTACCACGGGTACAAACTCGACGATCCGGTGTTTGCAAGCCTGCTGCGTGCTGCTGCCGAGCGCAGGTTGATTGTCCAAATCGCGCTTGCAATGGAAGACGAACGGATGATGCACCCGTTGATGCGTGT
>JARYMD010000150.1 GCA_029907285.1 Verrucomicrobiota bacterium
ATTGGGATTCGGTCATGGCGGAGTTGAGTTCGCGCGGTATCGTGCGACTTGAGTTTTCGCAAGCGGGGTCGTTTGGCGAGCCTGCGCTGGATATGGGGCTCGAAAGCATCGAAGTGTTCCGCCCGGACACAGATCGCCGGCCGGACCCTTTGGTGGCCGAGGCGCAGCGCCGGGAGTTTCTCTCACAGATTCACAGGTGGCTGCGGCAGGGTCATGCTGTTCACGCGTTCTTCAACAATCTGAGCGAGCGACAGCAGTTCGAAGAGATGTGGCGCGACGCTGGCTTTGACGGGGGCGTGGACAGGGGCACTCAGCAATCAATGGAGCCGGTTGGGTCCGGTTTGGCGGAAGCGGGTTTGCACCTGCACACAGGTTCGCTTGGAGGAGGTTTCATATGCAACGCGGGGCGTTTTGTTGTGATAACGGATGGGGAGGTGTTCGGCCGGTACAAGGTTCATCGTCCGCGCCGGCTCAAGATGCGAACGATTGCGCCGAACAGCCGCATGATTGAGACGAGCGTTTCGGACCTCGAAGAGGGCGATTACGTCGTCCACGTTCAGCATGGGATAGGCCGATTTGTCGGGCTGGAAAGAATCAGATCGTGGTCATTGGTGAACGACTCGGCTGATCAGGTTGCGGGGGAGGAGTGTCTGGTGATCGAGTATGCTCCGCGCAGAGAAGGCGAACAGCCGCCGCGCCTGCACGTTCCGGTGTCGCAAATTCATCTTGTGACGAAGTACATCGGCGCAGGCAAGGGGCGTCCGCCGCTCAACAGGCTTGGGGGGACACGCTGGCGCAGAGCCAAAGATGCGGCAATGAACGCTGCCCGCGATTTGGCAGCGGACCTGCTGGCCGTTCAAGCAGCGCGCGCTTCGCAGCCGGGCTTTGCGTATCCGGCTGATTGTCCGTGGCAACGGGATTTTGAGAACGCCTTTCAGTTTGAGGAAACACCGGACCAGTTGCGCGCAATCGAGGAAACAAAGCAAGACATGTGCGCGCCGCGGCCGATGGACAGGCTGATTTGCGGCGATGCGGGGTTCGGGAAGACCGAAGTTGCGATTCGCGCGGCCTTCAAAGCTGTTTTGGCGGGGAAACAAGTGGCTGTGTTGGTGCCGACAACGGTCCTTGCCCACCAGCATTTCAACACGTTCAGTTCGCGCATGGCCGGTTATCCGGTTCGAATCGAGCTGCTCTCCCGGTTTCGCAGTCGCGCCGAACAGGAACGAGTGATACGCGACCTTGGTGTCGGAAGCGTGGACATTGTAATCGGCACGCATCGTCTTTTGCAGCGCGACGTTATTTTCAAGGACCTCGGGCTTGTGGTGATTGACGAGGAACAACGGTTTGGCGTTGCGCACAAGGAACGGCTCAAACAACTCCGGCATTTGGTCGATGTGCTCACGCTCACAGCAACGCCCATCCCGCGCACGCTTTATCTGGCGCTTGCGGGAGTGCGCGACATGAGCAGCATCGAAACCCCGCCACAGGACCGGCTGCCTGTGGAGACAATTGTGGCGCCGTACAGTGACCAACTGGTTCGCGATGCAGTTTTGCGCGAAATGCGGCGGGGCGGCCAGGTGTTTTATCTTCACAATCGAATCCAGGACATCGAATCGGTCGCGCTAAGGCTTCGAATGCTGGTGCCGGAGGCGAAGATCGGTGTTGGCCATGGCCGAATGGGCAGCGCACAGTTGGAACGGACAATGACCCGGTTTATCAGCGGCGAGATCGACGTTTTGCTTTGCACGACAATTGTCGAAAGCGGGATCGACATCCCGAATGCGAACACGATCATCATAGATCGCGCGGATCGATTCGGTCTGAGTGATCTGTACCAACTGCGGGGGCGTGTCGGGCGTTACAAACACCAGGCGTACGCTTACCTGTTGATTCCGCGCCACGCCGCCCTGCTCGAAGACGCCCGCAAACGGATCGCGGCCATTAAGCAATTCACCAAGCCCGGCAGCGGGTTCAAGATTGCCATGCGCGATCTCGAGATTCGCGGTGCGGGCAACATTCTCGGGCCGGAGCAAAGCGGCCACATCACCGCCGTCGGATTCGAGTTGTACTGTCAGTTGCTCAAACAAAGCATTGCCGCGCTCAAAGGCGAGCGGCCGGCCCGGCGAATCGACGTTGGCCTTAGACTCGACTTTCTCGATTCAGCGCCGTCAGCAGCCTCGCCGGTTGCCGCGAAAAAGCGGCGCAGCGTCCGGCAGGACGAATTCGAAATCCCACCCGATCTTGGCGTTGAAGTGCCGCGTGACATTGCTGTTTGGATTGAACGTTATGAGACTGTGCCAGACCTTGGTGACGATGAACCGTCGGTTCCCGTGCACCGCGCGGCCGCAACGTTGCCGCTGAGCTATGTCTCGGAACCCAAGCATCGGATCGAGTTTTACCGGAAGCTGGCTCAGGCAACAACAGAAGCTGAAATTGACGCCCTGCGCGCCGAGCTGAGAGACAGATTCGGGCCGTTGCCGCCCGCATGCGATCTTCTGCTTCTTTCAGGCGAGCTGAAGCCGCTGGCTGCAAAGGCCGGTGTTACATCCATTGAAACGCGTGGCGACCGTCTGATGCTGCTGCGGGGGAACGATTACATCATGATCGACGGGCGTTTTCCGCGTTTGTCGAGGCGCAGCCCAAAAGCGCGCTTGAACGAAATCCGGAAATTCTTGATTTCAATTGCGGAGCAGAGTGGAGATAACCTCACGGCAAGCGTCGAAAAACAAACTTCGGCTCACGCCGTCCGCGAATCCAGACAAAGCAAATCCATCGCGTCAAAGCGCAACCACCCGGGTCAGGACTGACATAGCCGTTCGGTTTTCGAGCTGCATTCGCAAAGCCATGCCAATAGACGACACAACGCCACCGAAACCCAAAGTTGATCCCGGCCGGATGCATGTTCTCGTCGAAGAGTTTCTCCAGCATGTGCGCCACGAGCGAGGGCAGTCCGAGCACACACAACGCACATATGCTGCGCAACTCAAGCGGTTTGTTGACTGGGCCGCGGCGCAAGGAATTGACAACTGGCGCTCGGTCGAATTGCAGCATCTGATGGCTTTCCTCCAACACGAGCGCGAACGCGCTCTCGCCAAAAAATCAGGGGAAAGCGATTCACAGCGAAGGTTGAGTTCCGAGAGTCTTTACCTTGCGATTGCGGCCCTGCGGGCGTTCTACAAGTACTGCGAAGCGGAGAAGCTGTTGCCTGTGGACGTGGCTGAACAGCTAAGCCTGCCGCGGCGTTGGCAACGACTCCCAAAGTCTCTGTCGAAAGAGGAGATTGACCAGTTGCTTGCCCCATTGCCTTCTGAGGAACCCCAGGACTTGTGTGACCGGGCGATTCTGGAACTGGCGTACGCGTCCGGTCTGCGCCTTGCCGAGCTGATACGTCTTCGGCTTGAGCAATTGCATCTGGATGCGGGTTTTGTGACCGTAATCGGCAAGGGCAACAAAGAGCGTGTTGTGCCTGTGGGCAGACCGGCGATCGCCGCCCTGCAAAGGTACCTTGAGTGCGGCCGGCCACAGCTTGTCAAACCGCGTTCGCCGGCGAATGTTTTCCTGACGAAACGGGGCACACCATTTGCCGCGGTGACAATGTGGCTGCGAATCAAAAAACGTGCGAAACGCGCAGGCATCAAGAAGAACATTACTCCGCACATGCTGCGGCACAGTTTTGCGACACACCTGCTTGAGCATGGGGCCGATTTGCGCGTAATACAAGAGCTGCTTGGCCATGCGAACATTGGCACGACGGAGATTTACACCCATGTGGGCGGTCAGCGGCTGCGGCAAGTCCACGAACAATACCATCCACGAAGCTCTGTGTGAGTGTGGCAGGGTGGGGAGCGCGGCCGTCTCGGCCGCATCAACACGACGATCGATCGTACACCTGCTTCGATCATGCAAATCCTGCGCCTGAAAAGTGTGCGGTTTGTGGGCGGCCAAAAATGGCCGTGCTCCTGACTGTCGATGATCGGGTTGTTGCTGAGCGCCCGAGTGCGGTTTGCACAGTGCAAGTTGCCGCCGAACTTGCCGGAATACCATGTTCAGGCTGAGGGGTTGCGGCGTTGGTTTGGGGGACGGGATCGGTCGGCGTGCAAAATAATTTGAAAATCATGGCATGCGGCCTGCAGAATACGGATGTTTAATTGATCCGTATGAACAGGTTGTCATCTGGTGTGCTGGCAGTGCCGAGCCGGAGTTGCAGGCGAGGGCTTGCTGGCATCGCAGTGCTGTTGTTTTGTGGGATGACAGCATTTGGCGGCCAGCTAGCGGCTGTGATTGAGCCGGATGAGATTTCGATGGGCGAGAGCGCGCGGTTGACGTTGAATTTTGAGAATGTGCGGCCGACCGAGGTTCCGGCACTGCCCGAGATTCCGAATTTGCAGATTACCTATGTTGGCTCGGGGCAGACCTTTCAGTTCGTGAACGGACGGCAGACCACGATAGTGTCGCTGAACTATGTCGTGGTTCCGGGTCAACCCGGTGAGTACACAATACCTGCCATTCAGGCAAAAGTTGGAAACGAGACGTTGTCGTCTGCGCCGATAAAACTCAAGGTTCTGAAAGCGGGGGATTCGGGCGGTGAAGCAGAGGCGCGGGGGCGGCTGGCGTTCATCAAGGTGGTGCCGGCAAAGACGAATGTGTACACAGGCGAAGTGCTACCCCTGGAGATACAACTCTACCACGCTGTGCCGGCCCAGGACCTGCAGCTTCAGCCATTGAGCGGCGAGGGGTTCACCTTCGGAAAAAGCAGAGAACTGCCGCAACGCCGCGTGCGCGTTGGCAACACAACGTATTTTTTGCGTCAGGTCCAGACCACGGCGGTCGCGAACAAGGTCGGCGACCTGACTTTGGGCGAGGTTGAATGCGCGGGGCGGCTTGAAGTTCCGATTGCGCGGCGGCGGACAGGCGGTGTGTTCGATGAATTTTTCAATGACCCGTTTTTTGGGCCGCGGTACGAGCTTCGTCCGATGAAAGTCAAGAGTGATCCGGTGACTGTTCGTGCAATGCCGATTCCGAGCGATGGGCGCCCGGCCAGTTTCACGGGTGCGGTGGGCCAATTCACCATGAACGTTGCGGCCAGCCCTACCAATGTTGCGGTCGGCGAACCGATCCGAGTGAAACTTCGCATCGAGGGCAGAGGCGCTCTGGAAAGCATCAACCCGCCCTCGCTTGATTCGTGGTCCGATTTCACAACTTATCCGCCCGTGAGCGAGGTCGAGAGCACTGATCCTTTGGGTGTTGAAGGGGCGCGTGTGTTTCAGTACGACGTTGTCCCTCAGAAACTCTCGATCCGCGCTTTGCCGGAGATTGAATTCAGTTACTTTGATCCGGACGATCGCACGTACCATGTGCTGAAGCATACGGCCGTCCCGATTGTTGTGCGGCCGAGCAGGTCCAGTCAGACGTTCGCGGCTGCCCGTGAAGGCGCGAATCAGGCAGAACCGGACCGGGATATAGTGCACTTGAAAGCGCGGCTTGGTGTTTGCAGCATGATTGGGCCGCCGCTGATACTGCGGCCATGGTTTATGGCAGTCCAGGCAACACCGCTGATCCTGTGGCTGGGCGCTTACGGATGGAGAATGCGCAGGGAACATCTGGCGCGGAACCCGCATCTTGTCCGCCGACATGAGGTCAGCCGCGCTGTGCGCCGCGGTCTCAGGCAACTTTCGCAGTTTGCAAGCGAGGGCGACAGCGAACAATTCTTCGCGCTTGCATTCCGTCTTTTGCAGGAACAGATCGGTGAAAGACTTGGCTTGCCGGCGGCGGCCATAACAGACGCTGTGGTCGAGGAACAACTCAAACCGCGGGGTGCGCCTCCTGAGTTGCTGGATTTGCTTGCGGAACTTTTTCATGCCTGCAACCAACATCGGTATGCACCTTCTGCCTCGAGCGCGGACCTCGAGGTGCTGTGGGCCAAAGTGCATGCGGCTTTGAAGCAAGTCCATTCCCTCAAGCTGTCATCGGATTGACCTGACATGCGCTTTTTGATCAGGAGAAAGTCTGTGACCATCCCCACGCTTCGAGGATGTTCGGATGGTGCAGGCGGACGCGGGTTGGCCTGCGGGGTCCATTGTTTGCAGGGATTGCTGCTGGTGTTTCTGTGGTGTTTGATTTCCGCGCCTGCGATTGCGGCGGCAGGACAGAAAGAATCGGTATTGGCGGCCTTTGAAGAGGCGAATCGCCTTTATGAACAGGCCAAATATGAAGAAGCAGCGGCTGCGTATCTGAAGATTCTGGATAGCGGCGTGGTGTCGCCGGCGGTCTTATTCAACCTTGGCAATGCATATTTCAAGTCGGGACAGCTTGGGATGGCGATTGTCAGTTACAGGAAAGCTCAACAACTTGCGCCGCGCGATCCTGACATACGGGCGAATCTGCAATTTGTGCGAGCAACAGTTGGCGGCGGCTCAGCGCCGGCGGAGCCGTTTTGGCGAGGGGTTGTTACCAGGCTCAATTTGGATGAGTGGGCGATTCTCACAGCGGGTGCATTATGGTTGTTTGGGGGGCTGCAAGCGCTTCGGCAATTGGTTCAATCTCCGTTTTTCGAGAGGCGGCTGTTGACCATCGCGCCCTTGTTGCTGCTTATGCTCTGTCTGGTTGGGCTGGGATGCGGATGGCATTTGGCTGCGCGGCCGTGGGCGGTGGTTGTCAAGCCCGACACGGTTTTGCACCACGGGCCCTTGGAAGAATCGCCAAGCGTGCAGGTGCTGCAGGATGGCCAGGAATTGACCGTGGTGGACGAGAAAGATGATTGGGTGCAGGTGGAAGGAGCAGCGCGGGGGATTGGCTGGCTGCACAAGAGCAACGTTGCTTTTATGCCTTGACCTTCGGAGCTGTGACCGTAAACTTCCGCATGACGGACCGGCGGGCCGGATAATCCGGCGGCCGATGGTCAAAGACTCACCACATCAAAAGCAGAAAACATATGATAGCTCGATACATCGGATTGGGATTATTGGTTGGCGCAACGTTGTTCGGTGCTTGCGCACAAGGGAACCTCGCGGAACTGGTCGATCAGGCCAACGCTTCATGGATGCTCGGGAAATGGGAGGCAGAAATTGATTCCGGCAAGATAACGCTCGAGTTTTCCTGGGACCTTGACAAGCACGTGGTTGTGGTGCACGGGAAAACCTCGGAGATGGAGTTCAAAGGATACACCGCGCGTGAACCGGGCTCGATGACCGAGGTGAATTATTATGGGTTCGACAACCGCGGGGCGATCTCGAAAGGCTCATGGACACTCGAAGGGGGCGAACTGGTTCTGCGAATTGAAACTCGGTCGGCAACGCGAACCATGAAACTGGGCGTTGTGTTTGGCGGCAGCGCAAGCGAACGATTGACTCTGCGTCTCCATGGGTTGGACAGCTCAGACACTCTGGTTACTCCCGCCCGTGCCGAAGTGAAATTCAAGAAAGTCAAGTAGGACTGCGCTTGGGTGGCGCCAGTTGGCCGCTATTGTTTGGATTTTGGCCACGCCAGCGTGGCAGGCAGCCTGTGCTGAATCAGCCCGTCAGCCGCGGCATTCGGTGGACAAGGCCGGGAACCGGACTGGTTTACCAGCCAAGAACATCCGGGAGTTCATTCTGGTGAGATTTTCCGGCCCGGAGGCACTGCGTCGAATGGCGGCGTGAACAGGGTGCTTTTGCTGGCAAGAGGGGTGGAGGGGATATTTCGCAGTCTGGCGTGGCCGAAATCGCTCAGCAACTGGCGTGCAGCGTGGATTGGGTTTTTTGCGTGGCGGATGGAACGGTATTTGATTGGTTGTGGGCGTTCGGTTTTTGCGCTGTCGGGCGTTGCAATTTGCAAAATAGAAATATGATGCTATTTTGCATATCATGATCAAACGCTTGTTGACGAAGCTTGTCATGGATCGCCTGATGCTGTTCCCGGCGGTGACGATCCTCGGCCCAAGACAATGCGGCAAAACCACACTTGCCCGATCAATCGCTTCCCAGTACTTCAACCTTGAGCAGCCGGAAGAACGGACTCGCCTCGATGCTCTCTGGCCTGAAGTCATGCGGGCCAAAGGGCCGGTCGTTTTCGATGAAGCACACCACTGGCCGGAATTGTTCAGCCGGCTACGCGGTGCCATAGATGCCGACCGGAAAGCCAACGGGCGGTTCATCCTGCTTGGCTCGGTGTCGCCAACCCTGATGCGCGGTGTGAGCGAATCGCTTGCCGGGCGTATGGCTGTTCTTGATCTGACACCGTTCCATCTGGGCGAAATCGGCGATGTTGACAGGCTGTGGCGGTTTGGAGGTTTTCCGGATGGCGGCGTGCTGGGCCAGCCCGTTTATCCGGTGTGGCAGGAGAGCTATTTGCGGGCGATGTCCGAACGCGATTTGCCCAACTGGGGCTTGCCAGCCAAGCCTATTGTGACCCATCGATTGTTCCGAATGTTGGCTGTCGAGCATGGATCGCCGCTGAATCTGTCCAAGCTTGGGCAGAGCCTGGGTCTGTCATACCACACTGTTGAGAGCTACCTGGATCATCTTGAAGGCGCTTTCCTGATTCGCCGTCTCCCGCCATTCGAGGCAAACTTGCGAAAACGGCTGATGAAATCGCCGCGCATTTACTGGCGCGATTCCGGGCTGTTGCATGCATTGCTTCGTCTAAGGGCAGACGACGACCTGTTTGCCCAGCCGTGGGTTGGGGCGAGCTGGGAGGGTTTTGCGATTGAGCAGATTCTGTCAACGCGACAGTCGCAAGGCGAGCAGTTCGATGCGTTTTATTTTCGCAGCCATGATGGGCTTGAAGCGGACCTTGTCTTGGACCAGGGTCGCGAACGCGAAGTGATCGAGATAAAACTGACCTCCGGTCCGGCTCCTGAAGACCTTGCGCGCCTTGGCAAGGTGTCTGAAATGCTCGAAGCAACACGCCAGGTACTGGTCTGCCGGGTGGCTGAATCACTCACCCATGGGAAGAGGTGGGTCGCCCGCTTGGAGGACTATGTTTTTGCGGCCATCACAAGTGGCCGTCATGAAGGTTGACCGCTCGCTGCCAATTGGCCGAACACGCCCCGCGACCACCGCATGGCAGAGGAACACTTGGAGGTCCTGTTCTTGCCGCGGATTCCTGCATCGCGGACGGATTGATTGGCAATCAGGAATGTCTTGTGTTCCGTTGAAAGGAGTGACTCTGACGGCCGCGGCTGGTTTGGCGCCACTCGCGCGGCCAACCCGCGGCCCCGTTGAACGTTTCAAGTTGAACGTTGGACGTTGAAAGTTCTCGTCACTTGGCCCACTTGGGTTGTCTGTTGGCCAGAGCCAGGGCCCCTAGCCCGTATATTTCATACTCCGATTGCTTTTTCGGCTTTCGATGGCCGTGCCGGCCAAAAAATCGGGCCGGGCACGACCATTTTCTCAAATGTGGATCCCTCCGCCGCAAAATCCTACGCCCAAACCCACAAAATCCCCATTTTTCGGCCCTTTTTGAAGACACCCCACCAACAGCGCATTGGCACTACCCCAAAAATCATCCCCGCAGATCGTTCTGCTTCAGCCGCTGGCTGCGGCAAGTCGCATCAGCCGCCGCTGACAAAGCCGAAACAGCGCCTGTAGTGGATAAGCGCTGCACAGTTGCACATACACTCTGCGCACACTCACTCGCACCTGCGCCGCCACCTTCAGCAGCTTGACCCGCACGCTCCCGACAGTAGCCTGCTCCAGCTCCGTCCCGCAAAGCCCACGAGTCCGCAACCGCTCCAACAGCAGATACGCAAAGATCGCC
>JARYMD010000151.1 GCA_029907285.1 Verrucomicrobiota bacterium
CTGGTGATCGAAGACCGGGTCCATCAACAAACAACCGGCGAACCGATGAAATTTCCAACACTGGCGGACCGGACCGGAATCCTCGAAACAGAGCTGTTCGCGTCCACGTACAAAGCCTACGGATTGGCAACCGTTCGCTACCCCGTGCTTGAAGTGACCGGGCGCGTCGAAACATTCGAGAACGGGCGCGGATTTACCCTGCGCGTCCTGCGCGCAGGCCCGCCACGCCTGCGCAGCAGCAGGCGGTCACTTGACACATGAACAATGTTTCTGCCTCACATGTTTCTGCCTCCGGAGATTTCAAATCGGCTTTCCGCTTGACGGACCACCGGTCAGGGCCTAAACTCATTTCGACATTTGGCGAAACAACAATGTGATGCGCGAGTTCATGGCCATAACAAAAGCGCTGTCCGACCCAAACCGGGTGCGGATGCTCCTTGCACTGCGCGGACGCGAGTTGTGCGTCTGCCAAATTACCGAATTGTTCGGCCTGGCTCCTTCAACGGTGTCAAAGCACCTGTCCGTCCTCCACAACGCAGGGCTTGTTCAGTCCAGAAAGAACGAGCGATGGGTGTACTACCGGTTGCCGGGCCAATGCGCGCCGGTGATGGCGCGTGAAGCGCTTAATTGGGTGCGCAAGTCCCTGGGCGGAAGTGAAGAGGCCGCTGCAGACCAAAAGCGATTGAAACAGATTTTGAAAATGGACTTGTCTGAAATTTGCCGCCGCCAATGCCAATAAATCGAGTGGCACAGGCGGCGCAGGGTGTGCCGCATTTCTGCTGTGCCAGGCAACAGCCGGGTCATGATCTCCAGATCAAGATGGATAAACAGGACGTTGGATAATGCTGCGCTATGAATGACGCAAACAAACAGATCATACGCGATCAGGTCCGCAAAGGTTACGCACAAATTGCCACAACCGGCTCCTCCTGCTGCGGAAGCACCGGGCCATCCTGTTGCGGGTCTGCGGCTCCGGACAATCTCGCGCAACAGATAGGCCATTCCACCGAAGACCTCGCCGTCCTTCCGGACGGCGCCAACATGGGATTGTCGTGCGGCAACCCGAACGCACTCGCGGCTCTGCAGGCAGGAGAGGCCGTGCTCGATCTCGGCAGCGGCGGCGGGTTTGACGTTTTCATCGCCGGGCGCAAGGTCGGCCCCACAGGCCGCGTTATTGGCGTGGACATGACGCCCGAAATGGTCTCCAAAGCACGCCGAAACGCGGAATTGTACCGCCAGCGAACCGGCCTCGACAACGTCGAGTTCAGGCTCGGCGAAATCGAACATCTGCCTGTTGCGGACGCCACTGTTGATGTTGTGATCTCGAATTGTGTCATCAACCTTTCGCCGGACAAACCGCAGGTTTGGCGCGAGATTGCCCGCGTGTTGAAGCCGGGCGGACGTGTGGCGGTGAGCGATCTGGCGCTCGTGCGTCCGCTGCCGCCGGCAATTGTCGAAAGCGTCGCAGCAATGGTCGGATGCATTGCTGGCGCAGTGCTGGTGAGCGAAACCGAGCGAATGGCGCGTGAAGCGGGCCTGGTTGACATCGTGCTCACGCGACGATCGGAGTATGTCGAGACGATGGCCGATTGGCAGGATTCATTGTACAAGCAGATCGCGTCGCATCTTCCGCCCGGAACGAAGCCCGGCGATTTCATCACCAGCCTTGAGATCACTGCGCGCAAGCCCGTCCCACGCCGTTGTTGCTCAAGAACCACCTGACATCATCACGCATCACGCATCACGCATCACGTATCACGTATTACGCATCCCAACCTCACCAATGAACAAACCCATCACTTCAACTCCGACCGTTGCACCCAAGCGCTTGAACTTTTTCGAGCGCCACCTCTCGCTCTGGGTCTTGATCTGCATGGGCGTGGGGGTGGCGCTGGGCAAACTTCTGCCGGGAACCGTCGCTGCGTTGAGCAGCCTCGAGTTCGGCAAGGGGTCTCAGGTTGACATTCCGATTGCGGTGCTCATTTGGCTGATGATCTACCCGATGATGCTGAAGATCGATTTCGGCTCATTGGTTGGCGTGACCAAACGCCCGAAGGGATTGCTTGTGACACTGTTTGTCAACTGGCTGGTCAAGCCGTTCAGCATGGCGTTTTTGCGTGGGTATTCTTGCATAACGTGTTTGCCGCATGGATCGATCCGGAAACAGCCCGCAATTACACCGCAGGTCTGATCATCCTCGCTGCCGCCCCCTGCACAGCAATGGTGTTTGTCTGGAGTTATCTCACCGACGGTGACCCTGCCTACACGTTGGTTCAGGTGGCTCTCAACGATCTTATCATGCTTTTCGCTTTTGCCCCGATAGTCATGTTCCTGTGTGGCGTGGCGAATGTGATCGTGCCATCGAAAGTCCTCATTACCTCTGTCGTGGTGTTCATTGTCATTCCATTGGCTGCGGGGTATCTGACACGCGCCAGCCTGCTTAAAACCCGGGGTGCGGAATGGTTTGAACACAACTTTTTGCCGAAGTTTCATCCGGTCACAGTCATGGCGCTGCTGGCCACGCTCGTGTTGATATTCGCGTTCCAGGCGCAGAACCTCACGACAAAATGGTTCGCTGTTATTCTCCTGGCGGTGCCGATCCTTGTGCAGGTGTATTTCAACTCGAGCCTTGCATATGGCCTGATGTGGCTGTTCAAGGTGCCGCACAATGTGGCGTCGCCCGGCGCCCTGATCGGGGCAAGCAACTTCTTCGAGCTGGCAGTTGCTGTGGCAATAACGCTGTTCGGTCCGGGGTCGCCTGCGGCACTGGCATGCGTGGTGGGAGTTCTCGTCGAAGTGCCGGTCATGCTGTCGGTCTGCAAGGTCTGCAACTCAACGCGCGGCTGGTATCAGAAACGGCTGGCTTGAACGATTGGACAAGCTGCCATGGCTGCGCTAATTCTCCGATATGGCAGTACAAATGAAAACCGGAGGGGGTGAGTCGATGGTTTTGCGCCCGCTTGTGCTCGTTCTTTGCACTGGCAACTCCTGCCGCAGCCAAATGGCAGAAGCCATCTTGCAAAAGGCAGCGGGAGACCTGTTGGAAGTGCACAGCGCCGGGTCCAAGCCAGCAGGCTATGTCCATCCAATGGCCATCAAAGCAATGGCCGAGATCGGCATCGATATCTCATCTCACCGCTCCAAACACCTGAACCAATTCCTCGGGCGCAAGGTGGAAACTGTGACCACCGTCTGTGCTCGAGCCGACGCCGCCTGCCCTGTGTTCCCCGGCCAGGTAAACCGTCATCATTGGCCCTTCGAGGACCCGGCAACGGCAACCGGCACCGAAACCGAACGAATGGAAGCTTTCCGGCGAGTGCGCGATGACATCCGCCGTGTGTTTGAAGCTTACGCAGCCGGACGCCGCGACCAGACAAGCCCGCATGGTTGACCCGGAAATCTCACCGAAGTAAATGCATGGATGAATCTGAGCGGTGAGCGGTGACATTTCGCGGCTGAGATTCGTCGGAGAAAAGCCGGGTCAGGTCTCTCGACGGGGTGCGCCCTGTTTCAACAATTCGCGTTGCCACGGCAGCAACGTTGGCGCATTTGCATCCCAGTCCTGCGCAAGGGCAATGAGCGTTGCGCGGCTGGCAATGAGCGCCGGGTCCAGTTTGAGCTTTTCAGCGTGCCGATCCCGTATGCTTCGGAGTCTGGCAAGCCGCACTTTCTCGGCGGATGTATGCCGTCGGCCGGGATTCAGGATTGGCTGTGGAAGCTGGCTGTCCGGGATTGACATTGCCTTGTTGAGCGCGGCAAGGAGGGCGGCGCGACGCCGCGGCGAGAATCTGGCAGGAATGAGCTGATCGAAAGGGAGGTGTGCAGCGGCGGACTCTGCTATTGATATGAGGGTGTCATGTCGAAGCACGAAGAACGGCGGGCGGTTTGCGGATCGGGCTTCATGTTCGCGCCATTCCCACAGTGCGCGCAAGACTGCCAAAGCCCGCGGGCCAAGGCGCGTTGACCCTTTGATTCGCCATGGTTCGTCGTCGGTGTCAGCCTGTGGACGGCCGCAATCGCGCACAAGCTGGTCACAGAGTTGAGCGTGCCAGTCGATTCTTCCTTTTGCTTCGAGTTGGCTGCGCAACAGGTCGGCGAGCGGCTGCAGGTACTTTGTATCGGACGTTGCGTAAGCGATCATTCGGCTGGTGAGCGGCCGCATCGCCCAGTTGGCCTTTTGCGGCGCTTTGTCCATGTGAACGCCAAAGAACTTTGCCACAAGATCAGACAAGCTGAACTTCGGGATGCCCAACAATCTGGCGGCGAACATGGTGTCAAACACCCGTTTGGGTACAAACTGGTAAGTCATGTAGAGCATCCGAAGATCATAATCCGCCCCGTGCATGATGATCTCTCTGTCCTTGAGGGCCGACCAAAGCGTTGACAGATCGAGGCCGGCCAGAGGATCAACCAGCACATCTTCTCCCGGTATGCTGAACTGGATCAAGCAAAGCTTTTGCGGGTATGCGTGCAGGCTGTCGGCTTCCGTGTCCATGGAAACCCACGGCGCAGCTCGCAACCGCAGAACAAAAGCGGCAAGTTCTTTCGCGTTGCCGATCAAAGCCACTGCAAAGAGCTTGCCGAATATGAGTGGTAGAGAAAAGGTAAAAAGGCTGGACAACATTTCTTGTCGGTCTTATACACGGCCTTGAGATGCAAGTTCGGCCGCCAGACCCGACTCGATTCAATCGACGGTTCTCGACAAGGCGGGGGGCTGCTGGAGTCAGGCTCGCCTCTGGCCGAATACAACCCAAAGCCAACCAAGAGAAAGACACCATATGAACAGAAACAGACACCATATGAACAGAAACAAGGAATCCCGCTGTTTGGCTGTTTCCGCAATCCTTGCGGTTGCTTTCGTTGCTGGAAGCAATGCCATCAGCGTGGGCGCAGATTATCAATCGACGGTTCTCGCCAATAACCCGCTTTATTATTGGCGACTGAACGAGACCGCCCAGCCGCCAGCGGCTGACGTCGCTCACAACCTGGGAACGCTCGGCACCGCGGCCGACGGTTTTTATTCGCCCGACGCCACGCATGAGTACTTTGGCGCCCTGGCTGGCAGCACCGATGCAGCGGCAGGGTTTCAAGCGGGCGCAAGGGTGAGCGTGCCGTACAACCCCGCTTTGAACCCGAACAGCCCGTTCACAGTTGAATGCTGGGCATACAAGTTCGAAGGCTCAGGATATCCGCTGGGTGTGTTTTCATCGATTCAGTACGTCGGCGGCGCTGAACGCCGCGGCTGGCTCATATACGATAACGGCACGCAATGGCAGTTCAGGATTGGCGACGGGAGCGGCTATGTGGCAAATGCTGCCGGCGGCGCAGCTAACCTTGGGGAGTGGTATCATCTTGTTGGCGTCTATGACGGCGCAAATGCCATCCTGTACGTCAACGGTGTCGAGGTGGCAAAGGTAGCAATATCACGCCCGTTTGTTCCCAATCCGATGCTTCCGACTGAAATTGGGACAGCCAGTGCTTTTGGCCGACACTTCTCGGGCGTAGTTGATGAAGCGGCGATTTATCCAGCGGCTTTAAGTCCCGCTGAAATCCTCGCTCATTATCAGAACGGCATTAACCCATCACCTGCCACGCCCTATAACCAGCTCGTTCTAGCCCAGAACCCGCTCGGTTATTGGCGGCTGAATGAGCCGGCTTCACCGCCTCCTGGCAATTTGCCTGCCGCTGCCAACCTTGGCAGTGCCGGAGCAGCAGGCAACGGCTCATATAATCCGGGGATGCAAGCCGGTGCGCCCGGAGCCACGTTTGTTGGATTTGGGGCAGATAACAAAGCCGCTGCGTTCAACGGCATTGTTGGCCACGTGTCAACACCGGCTTCACTCAACGACATGGCCCAATTCACCGTAATGGGATGGATCAAACGCGGCGCGGCACACAGCACGCGCGGCGGGTATTTCGGCCAAAACGATTTGCTCGAAATCGGTGATGCGGATGGCGCTCAAAACATCGAGGTCTGGGTTAACGCTTACGGAACCAACATGAAAATCCCTTATCCGTTCAGGGATGACGAGTGGGGTTTTCTGACGATTGTGGGAGACGGCACCAAGACCGTGCTGTACGTTAATGGTGAAGTTGCGGCAACTCGTGACGGGATTGTGAGCACATATGGCTCAAGCTCTTATTATTTCAACATCGGCGGCGGCGGAGTGTTTAACGCCACAGGCGATGTTTTCCTTGGCAACGTTGACGAGGTGGCGGTGTTCGACAGGGCACTGACCGAGCAACAGATCAGGGAGATTTTCAATTCCGCCGGCATACCGCCATTCATCCTGCAGCAGCCCATAGCGCCCGCAGGAACTGTTTATCAAGGCAATCCTGTCACGCTCAAAGTCACTGCGGCCGGCACCGCCCCGTTGTCTTACCAATGGCGAAAGAACGGCGCCGATTTGCCCGGCAAAACCTCGGCTGAGCTGGTATTCACGCAAATCATGGCGGCAGACGCCGGCACTTACGACGTCGTCGTCAGCAACGCTTACGGCTCAGTCACAAGTGATCCCGTAACCATCACAGTTCAGACCGATACCGTTGCGCCCGTGTTGATGTATGCGACAGGCAATGCACTGTTCAACGGAGTACGCGTTTGGTTCTCTGAGCCGGTTGATCCGGTAACAGCCCAAGACAAGGCCAACTATCAACTCTCAGGCGGACTGACGGTCTTGTCAGCCACTCTCCATACACCCGTGGGAAGCGGCGGCGACAACATTGTCGATCTGGTTACTTCAGCGCAGACCCCGGGCACGATGTACACACTCACGGTTAACGACGTGAAGGATCAAGCTTTCCCGGCCAACACAATCGCCCCAAACAGCAGTGTCCAGTTCAGCAGTTGGGTGTTGGTCCGCGGCATGCTCAAGTTCGAAACATGGAGCGGCCTTTCAACTACAGACAACTCACTGGCCAACACTTTGTTGAAAGACCCGCGGTTCCCGAATTCGCCGGATTTTGTCAGCGTCACTCCGATTTTCTCGACCCGGCCGGTGTACCCGGATGATTCGCACGAAGGTTACGGCGGCAAGATGTCCGGTTACATTTTGCCGACTGAAACCGGGGATTACAGGTTCTTCCTTTACAGCGATGATTCGTCGCGGTTGTACCTGAGCACTGACAGCGATCCCAAGAACGCCGTTTTGATTGCGGAGGAAACCGACTGCTGCGACGTCTATCAGGAACCCGGTATTGCGAACGACGACGGTGTCACGTACCCAACAAGCGAGCCTGTCCACCTCGAAGCAGGCAAACGCTACTACGTCGAAGCAATATGGAAGGAAGGAACCGGCGGCGATTATTGTCATGTCGCATGGCGCAATGAAAACGATTCCACGCCGGCCGCCGAGTTGTCCCCAATCCCAAGCGATTACCTCGGCATGATGGTTGATCCGAACGTTGAACTGACGTTCACCAAACAGCCGACTGATCAAGTCGGCGTCTTGCCATCGCCGGGCGTCGAATTCTTCGCGCAAGATTTCAACGCGAACGACGGAGGGTTCATCGTCGAAAACACAGACCCCGCACCGCCCGGACCGTTCTTCTATGACAGCGTGAACGGCCAATGGACTGCCGACGGCGCCGAGTCCGGCTGCACCGGCCCGTATAACTCGCGCCTCAGCAGCCCGGCCATCACATTGCCAAACGATGGCACGGTGACACTCACGTTCAGTCACCGGTATTCGTTCGAAACACCGCTGTGGGACTGCGGAATCATCCGAATCAGCGTCAACGGCGGCGAATTCACCTACGTGCCCGCTGATAATTTCATGCTCAACGGGTACGCCGAAGGCGCGATTGTCGGCAGCGGCATCGCCAACGGCCTGCGAGGGTTCAACGGAGATTCCCCGGGTTATGCCGATGGTGAGTTCATCACCAGCAAAGCCCTGCTGGGAACATTCAACAAGAACGACAAACTCGTTGTTCAGTTCGTCGGTGCATGGGACGATTGCGCAACCGGCTCGGTCCCGGGCTGGGTGATCGACAGCGTGAGCCTCCAGATTGTGCCCATGATCATCCAGGACTTCAGCAAGAACAACGGCGGCTTCACAGTCGAAAACACCACGCCCGCGCCTCCGGGACCGTGGGTGTACAACGCAACGGCCGGGCAATGGGCCGCTGACGGCGGCGAGGACGCCTGCACCGGTCCCTACAACTCCAAACTGACAAGCCCCGCTTACGTCATCCCTGTAAGCGACGAAGTCACGCTGAGCTTCACACACAGGTACTCGTTCGAAGGCGATCTGTGGGACGGCGGCCAGGTCCGAATCAGTGTCAACGGCGGCCCGTTCACGCCGGTGTCGCCTGACAACTTCACGGCCAACGGCTACGCACAAGGGCTCATCCAGGGCAGCGGCATCCTGAACGGCCAACGCGCGTTCAACGGCGATTCGCCGGGATACGCGTCCGGCCAGTTCATCACCAGCTCGGTGGTCCTTGGCAAGTTCAATCAGAACGACACCATCGCGATCCAGTTCGTGGGCGCATGGGACGATTGCTCGACTGCGAGCAAGCCGAGCTGGGTGATCAAGAGCCTCCAGCTCGCGTTCGGAAAGGCTGCCCAGGCCGTTACGTTTACGTCAGAAGCCACAGCAGTTCTGCGCGGTGAACCGCAGACCGTGTCTTATCAGTGGCAGCGAAACGATGGCGCCGGCTGGGTGGACATACCGTACGCCAATGGTCCATCGTACCGGTTCTTCCCGAAACCCGAAGACTTCGACGCCAAATTCCGTGTCGTGGCCTACGTCCCTGGGAAGAGCATCGCAAGCAACGAGGTTAAACTCCTGACCGCGCAGGCCGAGCAGCCGACCATCTCGATCGCGAAATCGAATCAGGGAGTTGTCATCACGTTCACTGGAACACTGCAATCCTCGACCTCAGTGGCCGGCGGTTACACTGATGTGCCGGGTGCAACAAGTCCGTATGTGGTGAATAATCCAACGGGCACAGTGTTCTTCCGGAGCGTCGTCAAATAACGGCGCACAGAACCGCCCGGGAGAATGATGCTCTCGGGCGACAAGCTAATCGCGAGACCGGGAAGTGTTGCTTCCCGGTCTCTTTTTTTGGGGATGTCCTCCCAGACCGGATATTTCGCAACCCGGCTGGCCGGAGCCAAAGTTGCTTGACGGGCAGAGTGACCCGGCACCCGCGCCCCCTGTGGCTGTCTGCCACGCCGGGCTGTGAAATGTCCCCTGCGACTCCGTCGCAAGGAAGAGCGCACTGATCCCAATGCTTTCCCACGCGCTGCCGCGGATGCAGTGGGCTTTGGTAGGCGCGAAGCGCTTGATGAGGTGAGGCGGGCGCTGCGCGCACGCCGAGAATTGCCCAGGGACATCTTGCTTTCGGCTGTCAGTGCTTCGCACGGAAACGCTGGACTGAGAATGCAATCTGGATTCCAATCTGCCCAGGTGAACAAACTCTGCCAATTGACAGAAAAGGAAATCGCAGCGGCACTGGAAGCGGCTGTGAAAGCTGCGCGCGCTGCGGGCAGCCGCATGCGCAACAACCTCAATCGCACCAGGCAAGCTAACAAAATCTCACACCACGACGTGAAACTCGCGCTCGATGTCGAGTGCCAGGACATTATCACGCGCGAACTGAGACGGGCGTTCCCGTCGATCCCGGTTGTGGGCGAGGAGGGCGTCAGCGGTCGGTTGGATGCGGACTTCCGCTGGATAATCGACCCGATAAACGGCACT
>JARYMD010000152.1 GCA_029907285.1 Verrucomicrobiota bacterium
CGTTCAAGGCGATCCGCTCGAACGAGGTTCGACGTTCACCTGTCGCGCATGGGACTTCGATGTTGAAGCTGGCGGGACCGATTTCTGGGGGACCGGCGATCGCGGCCATTTTGTTTATCAAACCGTTGAAGGCGACTTCGACGTCGCAGTTCGAGTCGAACGGTACGCTGGCGCCAACACTTACAGCAGAGCCGGTCTGATGGCCCGCGAAAGCCTCGACACGAGCGCAAGGATGGTCAATGTGACAATGTTCCCGACCACCGGCGCGAACCGGCATGAAGCACACTGGCGGACGGCCGTCGGCGGCAACACAGGCGGGTGGCCCGGGCCGTACCAGTACGGTTTTCCGGGTGTTGGTGTGCCACTGCCAAACGCATGGATTCGTCTCACACGGACGAACGATGTGTTCACCGCGTTTGCGTCGAATGACGGGACAAACTGGGTTCAATTTTCACAAACTACATTTGCTTTGCCTGCGCGATTGCACGTTGGCATGGCCACATCGGCCCGGAACAATTCCGCCGGCGCAATCGTCAGGGTGTCGTATCGCGACTACCGATTGCTCGGGGCAACGATCGCGCCTGCGCTCCTTGACCTTGCCATCAAGAGGGCCATCGACCCGCCGTCGGCTTTCGCTCTCGACAACGTTTATCAGTCTTTGCCCACCGGCGCGCAGGTTCTGGACCTCGCCGCCACCGCGGTGCGCTCGGCATCGTTCCACGTCCGAGTCCAAAACGATACGCCTTCGTCACAGTCCCCAGTGCTCCGAGCTGTCGAGGAGAACAGTGCCGGTTGGACTGCCATTTACAGGCAGGGGGACAGCAACATCACCGCGGCGATCACAGGCGCCGCCGGCCACATGATCGAAAACCTGCCTGCGAACGGGACGGAGTTAATTGAAGTGGAACTCACGCCTGGCGGCCGGATCGCCGGGGCAGCGAGAATGAGTACAAAGATCAGCGTCGCCGGAGACCGTTACCCTGGTTTTCGAACTGATGCGGTTCGTGCCGAAGCCATAAACGAGGTCGGTTTCCAGCCCGACTTGATGGTGCGTGGCATCGACGATGTTCTCTATACAGGCGAAGGCATATACAACCTGACTGGCTCCGGCCAGACAAGGCACATTCAGCTCACGCCTTGCGGGCCGGCGGCTTTTGCGGTGCGCCTGCTGAACGCGGGCAATATCACCAACACATTCATTCTCACAGCCAAGGCAGGCGACTCCGGATGGTCGGTTCGATACTTCGAGGGTTTGACCGGCACAAACGATCTGACGGCCGATTTGGCCGGGGCTGGTGTTTACGTGACACTGAATCCGGGGGCGTCGTGGGAAAGCCGCGTCGTTGTCGATCCGCTCCCAATCCCGGGCGGTTCCGCCAGCGTCAGTTTCAATGTCATGGCCCGATCGACCGCGAACACGACCCGGGCGGATGCTGTTGTGCTCTCTGTTCAGCGGCCGCCGTCGTCGCTGGTCCCAATGCGCGCAGTCCATGCAACTGGCGAGGGCTTCGCCAAGGGCACGATGATAGGCACCACTGCAGCGGAGGGCATGTTGACCCTTCAGGATCAACCTATGACGCGCCCGTTCATCTGGGTGCCGAACTCGAACGAAGGCACCGTGTCGAAGGTTGACACGCGAACCGGGAACGAACTCGGGCGCTACCGCGTGTGTCCGGCAGGGGTTACTGGCAACCCATCGCGCACTACGATTGACCAGTACGGCAATTGCTGGGTTGCAAACCGACAGTCAGGAACTGCGGTCAAGATCGGGCTTCTCGAAGCCGGCGAATACATCGACAGAAACGGCAACGGCCAGGCTGACACGTCTCGGGATATCGACGGAGACGGGAACATCACCGGCAGTGAGATTTTGCCATGGGGCCAGGACGAATGCGTGTTGTTCGAGGTTGTCGTGATCCCGGGCAAAGAAGGCGTTTTTGCGCCGGGGGCATTTTCGGGCGGTTACTCAAACGATTCTTTGAATCCGGGCCCGCGCGGGATGGCGATAGATTCTCGTGGAAACCTCTGGTGCGGCACGTGGGGCACGATGAAGTACTACTACATCGATGGCACTACCGGCGCCATACTCAGGACCGTTGATGTGGCCGGCCCCGTTCAGCACCATCCCTACGGGGCTGTGATTGACTCGCATGGCAAGCTCTGGTCCTCGGGTTACAACAACAACGTGGCACTCAACAATCTGCTGCTTCTGGACCCTGATACAGGCGCGATCACCAACTTCAACCTCGGCCATCAGACATACGGGCTCGGCATCGACCGCCGGGATCATCTCTATGTGTCTGGTTACAACAATTCTGTCCTGACACGAATGAACGTCGTCACGCTGACTCGCGACTGGACAATCAGTGCGCCATACCAAAGCAGAGGCGTGGCTGTCACCGACGACGGTGATGTGTGGGTCGCCAACTCGGCTGGCGGCACGGTAACAAGATATTCCAACGACGGCGTTTACAAGACAACCATCGCGGTTGGCAGCACTCCGACGGGCGTGTCTGTTGACGCAGATGGAAAGGTCTGGGTCGTCAACAACGGCGACGAATACATCAAACGCATCGATCCCAACACCGATGCCATCACGCTCTCAAAGAGAATCATCGGCGGCACTCATTACGGGTACAGCGACATGACCGGCGTGATCGCGCGCAACACCACAACACGCTTTGGCACTTGGACGGTCACTCACGACGCGCTTGTTGAACTCACCCAGTGGGGCACTGTCGCATGGACTGCCACAGACCCGGCAGGCGACGGCGTGCGTGTCCGCGTGCGCAGCGCAAACCTTTGCGAGCAATGGTCGGCATGGGAAACTGCGACAAACGGTGTCCCGCTTGCAGCAACACCGCCCGGCAGATTCCTTCAAATCGAGGTTGCTTTGTCCTCTCGTGTGGGCGACACACCGCCAATGTTGCTGGATTTGACGGCTGACCCTCTGGCGCGCCGGACAGCAGACCTTGCTGTCACATTGAATGGTCCGTTCGGGCCGTTCACAAACGATCATTTGGCAACATGGACGATTGCGGTCTCGAACCGCGGTCCAAACGACGCCCGCGGTGTTGTCCTGACAAACTGGTTCCCGGCCAACATGGCTCTCCTTTCAGTGACAAACTCGGATGGAATGCTGGTCCGGAGCGCTGGTGCTGTCAGGGTCGATGTCGCCGAGCTCAAGAGCGGCGCGGAATTCACATCGACGATCGTCGGCGTCTGGGATGCGCCGGGTCAATTCACAAACACGGTGGCCGTGACTCACTTCGAGCAAGACCCTGTTTTGGCCAACAACTCGGCAAGTTCAACGGGTTTCGTGAACATCATCCCTTGCATGGCACCGCCGGATGGGTTGGTCGGCTGGTGGCCGGCCGAAGGCGACGCCAACGACCTTGCCGGATCGAACAACGGCGTGCTGATGAACGGAGCTGCCTTTGCACAGGGCAGATCAGGCCTTGCGTTCTCGTTTAATGGGAACAACGCGTACGTCGATTTGGGCCGTGTTTCACCGGGCACACGCTGGAGTCTCGAGGCATGGGTCAACCTCTCCTCGGTGCCTTCAGGGCGCCGAGCGATTTTCGGATGCCATGCCGACTGCCGCGACTGGAGCCTCGTATGCAACCAGGGCGTTTTTGGTGTGAACATTGGCAGGGGCAGTTGCGTTGCAATAGTCAGCTCCGGCGTAAGAGCCGTTGCTGGCACATGGTATCATCTGGTCGGAACATACGACGGCACAAATGGCACAATCTACGTCGATGGATTGGCGCGCAATTCGGAACAGGGCGCGATCAACTATGTCGGCAGCTCGAGTGGATTGCGAATAGGCGGCAGCGTTTGTTGTGGGGAGTATATCGCCGGCCTTGTTGATGAAGCTTCGCTTTACAATCGCGCACTCACCCCCGCCGAAGTTTTGGCCCTGTACGAAGCCGGCAAATCCGGCAAATGCAAGCCGCTCGGCGCTCCGACACTCAACATCACCTTGGTCGAGGCTGGGGTTTGTCGCTTGTCATGGCCGGCTGCGGCGTCAGGTTACCGGCTCGAGTTTGCACCCGCGCTAGGCGCACAGTGGCAGACAGTGCCCGGCACACCGGCGGTTCAAGGCAGCGATCTGGTTTTGCCCGTGCAAACTGAGGGTGCAACCCGGTTCTTCAGACTGGCAAAACCATAGCAGTTTGGCGAGGCTCCGCATCACACGGGTCAAACTGCCTGTGTTCCGCGTAAACGCGGAACTCTGGCGGCCATCGGTTGTCCCGCATTTGGCGATGCCGCGCCCGCGGCGCGTCAGAGTCCCGCGTTGCGTGTTCTTGAGGCCTCCGCTATGGCTGGGGAACAAGTTGGGCGGGCATCTCTGTTAATTCCACCTGCAGTGTCGGATTGATGTGCACCCACGTGGCTGTGGGCAGGATCGAATGCTTGTCCAGAGCGTTCAGAAACTCCTCTTTTTGCAGCCCGTGGTATTCGGCGAATCGGTACCCAAAAATGTCCCGATATGCATTTGCGATTGTGGCAAACGAACTCTCCAAGCCGGGGTCGGAATGCGATTCCAGAGATTCCGCCGAGTCTGAATCGTCAGGATCATCATCCAGTGACGGTGGCGCGCCTGTGCGTTCCCATCGGTCGATTCTGGACCGCACCCGCAACGCTTCTTCTCTGTATTGTCGGAGGTGGGTCATCGACATGACATAAACCACTGCGTCGTTGAACAGGTCCGTGGAGAGCGGGTCATACCCGGCCAGACTGCGGACCGTGGTCAGCAGATTGCTGCAAGCCGCGGTTTCTTCCGGGGCAATCGTGTTCTGGAACGGCACTGTGTAATGATCTCCCATTGGCGCCAGCGGTCTTTTGGGGCCGGCGCTGTGATACGTGACCTCCAGCACATTGCTTGCCGTGTTCATGAGCTCGCCGACTTTCAGAGCGGCCAGTGCGTTTGCATAAACCACGTCGGCAATGTCGGGGTCCAGCCCCGGACAGATTCTGCACGCGTATGAATAGTCGCTCCTGAACAGAGTGGCTCCGTAACTTTGCAGCACGGTCAAAATGCTGCTTGTTGGGGAGCATTTTTCGCCGACGGATTCCACGACACGGGTGACATTGTTCAGGCACATGAACGCCTGGCAGAGCGCACGCCGTGTTTGCGGATCAAGAAACGGGTGCGACTGTCCCAGGAGCGCAGTGAAAAACTGCGCTTCCGCCTCTCCCATCGCGTTGTCCGATCCCTCTGATCCGGTGGCGCTCTTAAAGCCCAGCATGCTCCAGAGTGATCGATGCGCTTTCGCAGCGGTGGCTTGTGGTTTGCGCTCGCCATGTGCCTGCGAGGATTTTTCTTGATGGATGCTCTTCGAGATCAGAAACAGCATAAACACTGTTCCGGCGAACAAAACGAAGAACACCTTGGTCAATGCATGTTTGTTGGTTTTCATGTTGTTGCCTTGATGAACTCCTGTTTTGGAAATCGGATAGCAATGCAGTTCAATAGTCTTTCCAGTCGCCGACCCAGAGCAGCGGCGGGAAAGAATACTCGTATTGGACGATTGGCATTTTGACGGTCACGATTCCCGAGTCTCTCAACTGGATCGGAGCAGACCTGATTTTTGTTGTCTGCGGCATGAAATCCATTTGAGCGCAATTGTACTGCTGACTCGTTGCATCACACTTCATATAGGCAGTATAAGGTTCCTTGGGAGGGAAATAGCCCGTCTTTTTGACGGATGCGGCCCATACCTGGATCGAGAAATCTTCCAGTTTGTTGTATATGATCTGGCCGTTGGGGCTCTGAACACACGTATATGTCGCCCGCGACAGTCTTGGAATGGATATTGGCTCGTGGCGAACTTCGTGCCACCGCCCGGTTCTCTCGTCTCGCGATTCCTCTCTGTAGAAATACTCTCCGGTGTAAGGGTTGCGAATGGCCTGCCAATGTTGGCCGAAGTACTTCGGCTTTCCGTCCTCTGTCTTCCCGTAAATCCCGTAAACATAATAATCCCATCTCCCCAGCGCGCATGCCGGGGTGACTGTTGTTCCGCCGACAAATTCGCCCACGACGGACTTGAGCGTTTTGGCGAAACCAATATACGCATTTATGGTGCTTAAAGGCGCGGCTTTCAAGCCCAAGCTGAACAATGCAACAGTCGCGCAGACCGACACTCTCCGCAGCATGGCGGACGCCCTCGTGCGCGGGCGGTTTGTGTTGACAACACGATTTGGTTTTGTTTGCCCGTTGGTGGGACTGTGTTTTACTCCTTGTACTTTCGAGAACTCTATTTTTGAACGATTCATTTTTACCTCCTTGCAGGGTAAAATTTATTCAAGTGCCTCGACATGTCAACGGCGGAAAGAGAGAAATCCCCGAGTGAGATGTGCAAAAACAAGCGGCGCCGTTCAGATGAACGGCGCCGCCGGACTGTCAGTGAGTGGCACGCAATAGTGTGCCACGCTGGATCGGACTACTATTTCTTGCTGTTTTTCTTTGCTGCGGTTTTGTCTTCAACAGCAGCCTGAGCAGCAGCGAGCCTCGCGATTGGGACCCGGAACGGCGAGCAACTGACGTAGTTCATGCCGACTCTGTGGCAGAACTTGACGCTGTCTGGGTCGCCACCGTGCTCGCCGCAAATGCCGACCTTGAGGTCCGGGCGGGTCTTGCGGCCGCGCTCGATCCCCAGTTGGATGAGTTCGCCGATGCCTTCTTGGTCGATCGTAGCGAACGGATCGGCAGGCAGGATTTTTGCCGCAAGGTAATCCGGCAGGAACGATCCGATGTCGTCGCGGCTGAAACCGAATCCCATCTGCGTGAGGTCGTTTGTGCCAAAGCTGAAGAACTCCACCGTTTCGGCCATCTTGCCGGCCGTGAGCGCGGCGCGCGGAATCTCGATCATGGTTCCGTACATGCACGGGAGGCGCTTCAGACCGAACTTGGCCTTTGTCTCGGCCAGCACGCGGTCGAAGATGGCCTTCTGGTGATCCAGCTCGGCGCCCGTGCAGGTGACAGGTATCATGATTTCGGGGAAGGCTTTCTTGCCGGCTTTGATCAGCCCGGCCGCAGCCTCGAGTATGGCGCGGATTTGCATCTCGGTGACTTCGGGGTAAGTGATGCCGAGGCGCACACCGCGGTGGCCGAGCATTGGGTTGTTTTCGCGCAGGCTTTCGGCGCGTTTTTCGAGTTCATCTCTGCCGATGCCCAATGCCTGTCCGAGGGCTTCCAGCTTGTCCTCGCTGTGCGGGACGAACTCGTGAAGCGGCGGGTCAAGCAGGCGGATTGTGACCGGGCGGCCCTCCATGACCTCGAGGGTGGCTTTGACGTCGTTCTTGACGAACGGGAAAAGCTCGTCGAGCGCTTTGCGCCGTTCGACTTCGGTCTTTGACATGATCATCTTGCGGAGGAAGAACAGCGGCTGATCGCTGCCTTCGCCGTAGAACATATGCTCGGTCCGGAACAGGCCGATGCCTTCGGCGCCGAACTTGACTGCCTGCGCGGCGTCTTTCGGCGTGTCAGCGTTGGTGCGCACTTTGAGCACGCGGATTTTGTCCACGATCTTCATGAGCTCCATGTAATGCTTGTTATGCTCGAGGTCCACTGCCACGAGCGGGAGCTGGCCGAGGTAAACAAGCCCCTTGGTGCCATTGAGGCTGATCCAATCGCCTTCTTTGACAACAGCATCGCCCTTTTTGGTCGTGAACGATTTGTTGTCGTCGGCGATCAAAATGTCGCCGCAGCCGACGATGCAGCACTTGCCCCAGCCGCGGGCAACCAGAGCCGCGTGCGAGGTCATGCCGCCTTTGCTTGTCAGGATTGCCTGGGCTTTGTGCATGCCGTCAACGTCCTCGGGCGAGGTTTCTTCGCGGACGAGGATGACCATTTCGCCGCGCGCTGCCCATTCCACAGCATCCTTTGCAGTGAACACGGCGCGTCCGATTGCTCCACCCGGACCTGCAGGGAGACCTTTGGCTATCGGGTGGGTGGTCATTTCGGCCTTTGGATCGAGCATCGGCAGGAGCAGCTCAACCAACTGTGCAGGTGCAACGCGCATGATGGCTGTCTCGGCGTCGATGAGTTTTTCCTTGTGCATTTCGACGGCCATGCGGACTGCGGCGGCGCCGTTGCGTTTGCCTACGCGGCATTGGAGCATGTAGAGCTTGCCCTTTTCGATTGTGAACTCGATGTCCTGCATGTCCTTGTAATGGCGCTCGAGGCGCTTGCGGATGTCGTCGAGCTCCTTGTAAATCTTGGGCATGAGCTTTTGAAGCGTCGGCAAGTGCCGGCTTTGGTCATTGGCCGAAGCGTCATTGATCGGTGCCGGGGTGCGGATGCCGGCGACCACGTCTTCGCCCTGAGCGTTAACGAGGTACTCGCCGTAGAATGTGTTTTCACCAGTGGCAGGGTTGCGGCTGAAAGCGACGCCGGTTGCGCAGTCATCGCCCATGTTGCCGAAGACCATTGCCTGGACGTTGACGGCTGTGCCCCAGTCGTCCGGGATTTTCTCGATGCGCCTGTACTCGACGGCGCGTTTGCCCATCCAGCTTGCGAACACTGCGCCGATGCCCCCCCAGAGCTGTTTCATTGGATCGTCCGGGAACGGTTTCCCGAGCGTTTCAAGGACCATCTTCTTGAATGTCGCGACCAGCTCCTTGAGGTCCTCGGCAGTCAGTTGTGTGTCGGAGGTGTAACCTTTCTGATGCTTGACTGATTCGAGATGTTCGTCGAGGAGTTTGCGGATGCCTTTGCCGCCCTTGGGCTCGATTCCTTCGCCTTTTTCCATCACGACATCGGAGTACATCATGATGAGCCGGCGATAGGCGTCGTAGGCAAACCGCTCGTTGCCGCCTGTTTGGGCGATCAGACCGCCGATTGTCTTATCGGTCAGGCCGACGTTCAGGACCGTCTCCATCATTCCTGGCATGGAGCGGCGCGCCCCTGACCGGACGCTGACAAGGAGCGGGTTGTTTGGGTCGCCAAATTTCTTGCCGAGCAGCGACTCGACCTTGGCGAGTGCGGCGAGCACCTGGCCTTCGAGTTCCTTTGGGTAGGTGCGTTTGTGATCGTAATAGTATGTGCAAACCTCGGTGGTGATTGTGAACCCTGGTGGGACTGGCAGGCGCAAGTCCGGGTGCCCTGCCATTTCGGCAAGGTTTGCCCCCTTGCCACCAAGGAGGTTCTTCATTGATTCATTTCCGTCAGCTTTTCCGCCGCCGAAAAAATAAACGTACTTCTTGTTTTGAGTCTTTTCAGTTTTCGTCTTTGGCATAGTCGATACCTTCTAAAAATTCAGCCTTGTTGTTCTCAACTCAGCGAAAGTCCCCAACGCTAACAGACAAAACCGACCTGTCAACGGCTGACTTTTCATTTCCGGGTCATATCCGGGCCCGATACATGGCGATGATGTTTTCCGGTGGGACGTCGGGTTGGAAGAAATGCGCAGGGCCGAGTATGTAGCCGCCATCACGGCCAAGAACCTCACAGTAGCGCCCGGTTTCGATGGCGACCTCGCGGGGCGTGCCGTGGGGCAGCAAATGCTGCATGTCAATGCCTCCATGGAAACAAAGCTGGGTCCCGAACGCCGATTTCAGAGCCTCGGGCTGCATTCTTGGCGTTGCAGGTTGGATC
>JARYMD010000153.1 GCA_029907285.1 Verrucomicrobiota bacterium
AACTGGTCGAGTTGGCGCGCAGGAACAATTCCGTTCTCCAGGTTGGCCACGTGGAAAGGTTCAATCCGGTGTTCAAATACTTGCAGCGGACGGTTGCTTCTCCGCGGTTCATCGAGGCGCACCGGTTGTCTCCCTATCCCGCGCGGAGCACTGACGTGGGCGTGGTGTTGGACCTGATGATACACGACCTTGACGTGGTGCTCGCATTTGTGAAATCGCCGGTAGTGTCGATTGACGCGGTCGGGGTCTCAGTCCTGAGCCGGAACGAGGACATCGCAAACGCCCGCCTTCGCTTCGCCAACGGTTGTGTGGCAAACCTGACAGCCAGCCGCGTCAGCCCCGAACGCCTTCGCAAAATACGCGTGTTCTCCGGCGGCCCGGACCCGTGCTATGTCTCCTTGGATTACAGGGCGCAAGAAGGGTATCTGTATCGATTGGCGCGCGACGACGAGAAAGGGTCGTCCATTGCCCAGAAATTGTTCGGCGGCAGGGAAGGTTCCATTGTGACAAGGTTTGGCGGAAAGCGCATTGTCAGAGAGCCGCTTCCCATCACCAAGGATGAACCGCTGAAGCTCGAGCTTGAGAGTTTCTTGAGCTGCGTCCGGGACAAACGCACGCCGGTGGTGTCCGGGGAAGCCGGAGCACAGGCACTGGACGTGGCACTGGAAATCACAAGGCAGATTCAGTCGAATTCGCCCACAGCGTGAAAGGACCGGAGATGAATGCTCTTCACCACGCGCCCAAGTTCATGCTCATAGCAGGTGAACCGAGTGGAGACATGCTGGCCGGGGAGCTGATCCAGGCTCTTCGCGCTGACACAAGGGTGCAGTCGTTCGCGTTTGCACCGCGCTTTTTTGGCGCGGGCGGACCACACATGGAACGCGCAGGCGCAGATGTGGTCCTGGATTTGTGCCGACACGCAATGGTCGGACTGAGCGGCGCGCTTTGGCACTATTTGACATTCCGGCGGCACATGCGCGAGTTGCTCAGGCTGGCATTTGAAAGGCAGCCGGATGTGATCATCGGCGTCGATTTTTCCGGATTCAACCTGCGGTTTGCGCGCGCGCTTCGCGGCAGGCTGCGCAAAGTGCCGCGATTCTTCTTCAACTGGAAACCAAAGCTTGTCCAGTTCGTCTCGCCGCAGGTGTGGGCGTCACGCCCAGGTCGCGCAAGGAAAATGGCGATGAACCTCGATCTGCTATTGTGCCTGTTTCCGTTTGAAAAAGAGTGGTACGCAAAACGTGCGCCATCGCTCAGAGTCGAGTTTGTTGGGCACCCGGTGGTTGACCGCCACAAGACAGCCTCGATGAAAACCGCGCCGGAAGCAGAAAACGGTCGCTGCGCCGACCAGGTGCAGAATGTTGTTCTGCTTCCGGGAAGTCGTGTTGCGGAGATCAACCGGCACCTGCCGGTCATGCTCGAGGCGGCCAGGCTGCTCGTGACAGGCGGGCATCAACAGACAACAGCGGATGCCGGTGAAGGCCGCAAACTCGCGTTCACTCTGGTGTTGGCAGATGAGCGGCTTCGGCAGATTGCCGATCCAATGTGCAGGCAACTGCTGCCCGAAGTCCGGGTTCGCGTGAATGATCTGGGCGGCGCCCTGGCCGACGCGACGGTGGCAATAGCCTGCACCGGCACCGTAACGCTCGAATGCGCGCTCTACGGCGTGCCCACGGTGGCAATGTACAAGACCTCCGCCCTTAATTACTTTGTAGGGCGCCGATTGGTTTCGGTGCGATATCTGGCGATGCCGAACATTCTGGCCGACGATGAGCTATTACCGGAGTTCATTCAGGACCGCGCCACCCCGGCCAACTTGGCGCGTGCAACTGCTGATTTCCTCGAAGACCCGGACCTGCGCAGGTCGATTCGGGCAAAAGTCGCGGCGGTTGTGTCGAAGCTTGGCCCACCGGGCGCTGCCGCCCGAGCAGCGGCAGCAGTTGCCTTCCTGCTCCCACACCCGGCTGAGAGTGGCCGGGCGAGCCTCCCGATCTGAGCATCGAGTACTTGATTGAAGTCTTCTTTTGACAACTCCGACCTCGGAACTGTGGCGCACTGTCTTTGAATCGAGCGCCAGATTCAATTGCTTCCTTGATTGGCAGAACTTGACCGGCGCTCTGAACCGTAGTATGCATTAGTAGTATGGCAAAGAAAGCAACATCCAAAAAGGCGACCGCCAAAAACAAACAGGCTTTCACTTACAACGCGCCGTCTGCAACCAGCGTCATGTTGGTCGGCGACTTTACTCACTGGCAGAAGAATCCGATCAGCATGCAGAAACGGCCGGATGGGTTCTGGCATGCGGAAGTTGAACTGGCGCCCGGCACGTATCATTACAAGTTTATCGTGGACGGCGAGTGGTGTGACGATCCCGAGTGCACTCTGCGCGTTCCGAATCCGTTTGGCACTTTCAATGCCGTGCGCGAGGTGAAGTAATCCAAACAACCTCGCCGTCGAGCCGCCTTTTAAGAGGCTGCTTCCCTGCATTCGAAACAGCAATGACCCCGGTAGCGCGGCCGTCCTCGGCCGCATCAACCCGACGACCGATCGTAAACCAGTTTCGAACACGCAAATCTGGAGCCCGACCGTTGACCGGCTGACGTCGGGCAAGAATGCCCGCGCTCCCACACCGCGTTGGAGAAAGCAATCGCGTTAGGAGCGCGGCCGTCCTCGGCCGCATCAACCCGACGACCGATCGTACACGAGCTTCGGTCACCCGAATCCTGCGCCCCATCTTTGACCGGCTGGGTGCGGCGAAGAATCGCCGCGCTCCGGAAACTTGTGCACATCAAACCGGTTTTGCTTGAAGACTTACTCGGGTCTTGTGCAGCCTCTTCCGGTCGCCATGACCCGGGTCTTGAAACTGTTTTTGACCGTTATCCTGGTTGCCGCCAGTGTTGTTGCTGCACAGAAGAACGCGCAAGCGAGCGAGTTTTCGTCACAGTACGTTGAGCTTGCCGGGTGGGGGCGCACAAATTCATTCCGAGTGGTTTGGAACTCGAACGGCCGGGATTTCATGCTGACCAACCGGTCATGGCGGCTGGCTTTCACGGTCAATTCCCGGCAAACCGAAATCAACGGCGTCAAAGCATGGCTGTCTTTCCCGGTCATTGCTCGCGGAACCAACGCGTCGATTGCACTCTTGGACATCCAAAAGCTGATCCGGCCATTGTTGACCCCTGCTCGCAACAACGCTCAACGCAAAGTCACTCTTGTGGCTCTCGACCCGGGGCACGGTGGCAAAGACAAGGGCTTCGAAACCTCAGGGTATCAGGAGAAGACACACACGTTATTGCTGGCGCGCAGGCTTCAATCGCTGCTTGAATCAGCCGGCCTGAAAGTTGTGCTCACAAGGTCTTCGGACGTGTTCGTCGAACTTGACGACCGGGTTGCGCTGGCGAAGCGCCGCCGCGCCGACATCTTTGTGAGCCTGCATTACAACTCGGCCGGGAACGGCCGTGGCGATGCAAAAGGTGTCGAGTGTTATTGCCTGACGCCGGCGGGCGCCAAATCGACGAATACGCGGCCCGATGATAATGCCACGACAAAAGCCGTTCCGGGGAACAGCAACGATTCGCGAAACGTCCTCCTGGCCTACCTCATTCAAAAGGCAATGGTCACCAGCCTCGACGTCGAAGACCGCGGTGTCCGACGCGCCAGATTCCTTGTCCTGCGGGAGGCAGCCATGCCCGCGGTCCTTATCGAGGGCGGATTCATGAGTGCCCCGGATGAACGGCGCCAGCTTGTCGGCGTTAAGCGCCGCCGGGATCTTGCCCAGGCAATCGCCGACGGCATCCTCGACTACAAAAGGCTCGTTGAACGGCAATAACCTGGGGTCGGGAAAATTATTTCCCGCCGGACGTTTTTCCCCCGCCGCCACCCTTTTTCCCAACTCCGACGGTAAGCACGGCGCCCGTCAGTATCCCGACAGCGAAAAACGCGAAATACATTATCGCCGCGGGCTGATGAACCGGCCTGGTAAACAACGGGGGAAGAACAAAGGAAACCGCCTGTTTGTTGTTCAGCCCGATCAGCACGAGCAAAAACAACATCACAATAATGAACACTATCTTAAATAACAGCTTGGCATTCATACAGCGCCAAATCCGCCGCACGGTAGCTGTGCTGGCAGGGCGATGTCAATAACTACCGTCTTGGCCAGCAAGACCGCGTCGCGAATCAGAAAAACGCTTCAACGCGCCATTCGTGAGCGCGCTTGGGCAGTTCGATCAGTTGCCGTTTGGGATCGACTTCGGCGGTCCGTCCGTTGACGAGGGCCGATTTCAACGGTTTGCCGTCAGGATGCCGGAGTCGAAGCCGGACCGTTTTGGAGTCTTTGGTCTTGGCCAGCTTGACAGTGGCGATCACTTTGTTGGAAGCGGCGTGCGAGACTATTTCGAGGTCGAGCCGACCAAAAAACGTAGCTGCGCGCTCGATCCTGATGCGTTGTCCGTCGCGCATCCATGCCAACGGCACGCCAAGGGCAAGCTCGAGGTCGTCACCGCGTTCGAACACGAGCATTTGGCGCATCCACTGGACGAACTTGCATTCATCCGGCGTCTTGTAGAGCGGCCCGTCACCCTGGCCGAGCCTTGGGACCCATTCGGCAAAACACATCGTGTCCGGGTAAAGGCTCACCCACGCAGTGTTGTAGAAAGCGCGGATGAAGTTGGGAATCTCATCGCGCGCGAGATACACAATCGCAAGGTCCAACAGATTCGGCTGGAGTGTGAACCCGCCAAGATCGAAAAACTCTGCCTCGGCGTTTTCCAGTCCATAGCCGCTTTCGGCGCTGAGAAACACGTTGTCTTCCAGCTCATGGATCATCCAATCGACGAATTGATGCTGCGGCTCATAAACCTCGCCTGTCACCAGATGCAGCGCAGGATACAACCCCTCACGAATCCAGCCCTCTTTCAAATGGGTCAGAGCATGGACCCGCGAAGGCACATATGGGATGTACAAACCATTGCGCAGGCGCACAACCGGTGATGTGGCCACTGATTCCGCAACACTCGCGCGGATGTCCTGTCGAAATGATTCGGTCTCTTTGATCAATCGTTTTGCCGCTGCGCGGACTTCGCTGGTCCATCGGGCCGGCGGGCGTTCGTCGGCTGGAAGCTCCGATGCATGGTCAACCGCCCCGGCAAATGCCTGGGCAACGCGCTTCATCCCGAGGTGATAGTAAGCGTCGGTGGCATAGTAATACAGGTATTCCTCGACGTCTTCGAGGTCTCCCGCCGGCGCAAGTCCGAACTCGGCGCGACGCCGACCGGCCGGGTCGGTGGTTTTTGTGTTTTGGCGCTCGTTGATCACCCAATCGGCGGCCGCCAGAAGCCGGGGGGCGACTCGCGCCAGATACCGGATGTCGCGTGTCCACAGGTAATGTTCTGCCACAGCCCACATCCCGAATCCGTGGTGCATGTTGTATCCTTGAGCCGTGTAAGGATCGGGCTCTTCGGGATGGGCGGCATAAAGAACGCCTTCCTTCGATCTGAAATTGCCCGGAAGCCCCTTGACCCCCTGATTTGCGAGGAACGTTTCGATAAGCTGCGCTGCGGCTTCGTGTTCGCCCCGCATTTCGAGCGAGCGAGCGACCATGGCAGTTTCGTTCAGGAAATTCTTGTAGCGATGCGTGGCTGCGCCGTGCTGATACTGCCGAGTGAACGGGTCGATGTCGGTCGAGATCAGCACATGCCAGAGATTGGCCTTGAACAGCTCGTTCAAGTAACGGTCCGGCACTTCGTATGTCATGCCGCGGCTGACGCGGTCGCGCCAGAATCGTTCCACTGATGCGGCGACGTTGGTGAACGACATCTCCAGCAGCGCCTGGAGCTCCTGTTTGTCCAACAGCTCGATGTATGGAATGAACAGGTCGATCGCGTGGCGTTCGCCCGGGGCCAGCCTGACCCGGTACCGCACTGCTTCGCGTGCTGATGACGGGTTTGGCAAATCCTGCCGATAGCTCCCCGGGCCGCCCGGCTCGAGCACCGCGATGTCAAGCGCGCCTTTGTCATGGATGTCAAACCTGCACCGCAACGGCAAAAAACCGGACCGATGCGATTTGTCAGAAGGCCGACTCAGGACCAAGAGGTTTTGCAGCGTCAATCTGCACGGGCTCGGTCGGCTGATCTCCATCCAAAGCCACGCGTCGCGCTCTTCCTGCGATGTATTCAACAACTCGAAGCGCGTCGCCAAAACAACAGTTTCTGTTCCTGTTTCGGTGTGCAGCGACCCAATGTCACAAGTCAAGGGTGTTGCCACGGAGGTTTCCTCGTAGCGAATCTGGCCCGTTTCCCACTGGTGACGGACAATGGGCAGCCAGCCGTCTGCAAGGCTGCGAGTGACAACGCGATTGCTTTGCGGCCCCATTACAGGGTGTTCGCCAGCGCCAAAGTCAAAAACGATGTCATCCCATCCCCACGGCCTCAGTTCGGCATCCGGGCCAATGGACCCGAGACTGTCGGCGCGCAACTGGATTTCTCCCCGAGGGAGCAACGCGATTTCCTGCCGCAGATTCGGCACGCCGAGAAACAGATACCGCGGCGGTTTTTGTGGGATCGCTTTTTCAAGCCGATCAAAGCTTTGCTCCGGCATCCGCGCCACCTGTTCCGCCACTGTGCCTGCGGTCCAACGCTCGCCTGCCGGCCCCGGCCAGGTCTTGAGACTCATGCCGCGCTCTGCATCGCTCACCAGTACTCCAATGTCGCGGACAAAAAGCGCCCCTTCGCGCAACACGTCATCAACAAAAACCGCAAAGCTCCCGGTTTCACCATCCCGGCAAACAACGTGTCCGCGGTCGGCACTCAATCGGTCCCCGGCATCTGCATAGGCCAGATCAACTTCAAACACCTCGACGCCCATCCGTTTCGTTGTTCGGATGCGAGCGTTTCGAGCCTCGAACTGCGGGTTCCAATTGCCTGCCTGTTGCCGTTTTTTCCGCCATTCGTACCTGAGCCGCGCGTTTTTCCATCTGGCATCCGAGAATGCTGCGATGCCTCTGATCTTGACTGGGTTGGCGCACCGCACGCGCAGTTTGTATGTGAGCCTGTACTGGAAACCGGTCTGTTTGACGCTCGCGACCTCGTTTCTCTCCAGCGGCAGGAAATCGAAGGCGATTTTGGAACCTTCAACTTTCGCAGATGCTCCAGCCTCGACCCACCGGCCGTTGAAAGGATCATCCAGCTTCATCCAGCCGCCGCTGCCGTTGTCAGGCCAGACGCGGTACCACCACTCCAATTTGATCGGGGGTACGTCCTGCAGTTCGCCATCTGTTCTGACCTCGACACTGCGTATCGCCCTCGGCTGGTCCCACCGGATTTCCACTGCGCAGGTTCCGTCCAGCACCACCTCTTTTTGATTCCCATCGCGCACCAGATGCTGTGCATCGGTCTCTTCAGCGGAGTTGCCGTGTTTGACCCACTTCACTTCTGCAAACTCGGCCAAATTGACAGGCGCGCCCGCATCCTGAGCAGCCGCCACCAACACAGTCATAATGCCGAACGCGGCAATTGTTCTGATGAACTTCATCGCAGTTCGCTGTTCCGCAACAGCGCCAGAAGCGCCGCCGGATCAACAACAGTCACCACACGGCCCGCCACCCTGATAAGGCCGCGGCTGCGGAATTTTGCAAGGGTGCGCGACAGTGTCTCACTCACTGTGCCAAGCTCTGCCGCCAAAATGCGCTTTGTCGCGGGCAACACCACTTCAACCGGCTGCCTGCTGCTCGGATCGACACATCGGCGAAGCAGCCAGTTGGCAAGCCGCGTTTCGACGTCTTTCAGCGTCAAATCGCCAAGCATGTCCACAAGCACCCGCAAATGTTTGCTCATCGATGCCAGCATGCGCAGAGCCAGCTCGGGCTTGCTCCGCAACAGCGACAAAAACTCCCGCTTCTGAATCAACAAAACCTGGCTTGGCTCCGTCGCTCGCGCATCGGCCGGGTAACCTGTTTCTGAGGCAAGGACGACTTCCGCGAACGAATCGCCCGCATGAAACAGGTGTATTACCTGCTCGCGGCCGCCGGCACCTGTCCGGTGGACATTGATTGTCCCGCGTTGAACGACATAAAACCCGGTTGCGGGCTCGCCTTCCCGGAACAAATACTCGCCCTTGTCGAGGCGCTTCGGAATTGCTGTCTGAGCAACGCATTTCAAATCGCCAATGCCCAATCCGTCGAAAAGCTGGCACGACCGCAGCGTGTTGATAATCGCACTTTCCTTATACCCGGCCAGATGCCCCGGTTTCATCTTTGCTGATCGTTGCTATGCCGCAGCTCCGCTTGCCTGCGGCGCACCGTCATCTTGGAGAAACAGCACAGCCACCCTCATTCATCCGATCGTTTGGGCGATGCTGCGCGGCGCTGCGTCGGAAGCGTGTTGTCCATCGCCGATGCGCACGAAGTTTTCCAGCAAAGATCGGCCGTGCTCGGTCAAAATACTCTCAGGATGAAACTGGACTCCGAAAACAGGCCATTCACGATGCCGCACGCCCATGATTTCGCCCTCGTCAGTCTCGGCTGTGATTTCGAGACAGGGCGGCATTGAATCCCGCGCGATGACCAGCGAGTGATACCGGGTCGCAACAAAAGGGTTCGGCAAACCCTCAAACAGGTCCCGGCCGTTGTGGTGTATCAGCGACGTTTTCCCGTGCATGACGCGGTGGTTCCTGACAACCTGGCCGCCGAAAACATGCCCGATGCACTGGTGCCCAAGGCACACTCCGAGAATCGGCACAACACCCGCAAAAGCCCGAATCACATCGTTTGACAACCCTGATTCTCTTGGCGAACACGGCCCGGGCGAAATCAAAATCTTGTCCGGATACAAACCGCGAATCTGATCCAAAGAAAGCGCGTCGTTCCGGTGTACCTCAACCTGCACGTGCATTTCTCCGAGGTATTGGACGAGATTGTACGTGAACGAGTCGTAATTGTCGATTACCAGCACCATAACGCCTGCAGCACAGTACGCCGCTGAGGGCTGTTTGCAAGGCAACTATTTTCTTGCGATCGGGCGTGAACAGAGGTTTTATATCGGCAGTGCGGAGAGGTGGCCGAGTGGCTGAAGGCGGCGGTTTGCTAAACCGTTATAGGGCCTAAAACCCTATCGGGGGTTCGAATCCCCCCCTCTCCGCCATCCGCTTTTCCCATCCCCCACGCTGAACGTTGCGCGCTGCACGTTCCGCGTTGCACGTTGCACCTTCCACGTACCACGTTGTAAGTTGTGCGCTGCACCTTGAAAGTTCAGATCTGTGAACCCGCCGACTGGTCTGTTTCGGGACCCTCGACCCCTCAACCCCTCAACATTCACTTCCCGGGACGGCTGCGGCTTTGATGCCGCCCCTACGGGCCTTGTGAGCTTGTTGGGCGTCGGATTGCTGCAAAGATGCAGCCCCTTCGGGGCTGGCTGTGAACCGTCCGGCGCAGCGTGATTCAAGCACCGCGGGTTCTGACACGCTGCAGCACATTGCGCTGTTGGTTTGTGAGGCGGCAGGCGGACCGCCGCGGGAGCCTGATGAGCAACAAAGTGCCTGTCACCCTATTGCCGAGGCTGGCGCTGC
>JARYMD010000154.1 GCA_029907285.1 Verrucomicrobiota bacterium
TTCCCGGGCTGCAAATCGCAGTTGACTGTCCGGACATCGTCCTTTCCTGGCCCAGCACGACGGGGCAAACGTTTCTGGTGGAGTTTCGTTCAACGCTGGACAGCGCCACGCCTTGGACCGAACTGACGAATCATTTTCCGGCCGCCATCGGCACGAACACGACCTTCATCCATCCAGATCGTGTCCCATGCGGCACGAGCAGGTTCGCAGGCGGTGGCGGTGAAAGCGATGCTCGTCCTTTTTCGCCAACGGCGGTTCCGAATCGTCGTCGGAGTTGCTGGTGATGCCGAAGGACAAATCGTCAGCACCTGTGCCGCTCAATCTTTACCCGCCGGGTCTTGATTTATCCGGTTACATCATTATTTGGCCGGACGGTTCGCTAGACGAGTGGAGCAAGGAGTTCGCTGAAAAGTATGCCGCAGCACAGCGGGAGGGGATGGACGATCCGCAAACCGAAAACGGTGGAGGCGGCTCATCAGCCGACTCCGGTTTCTAGCGCGTGATTAACGTGACGCCGGTGGCCCGGACGGAAATTGTCGGCGTCGAACAGGACAGCGTTGACAATCAATTGAACATTCTGGCCAACGACTTTGATCCCAACGATGACCGGTTGTTGATCGCGTCCGCCACATCGGCAAGTCACGGCCAGATTTTCTACACGCAGGACGGCGCAGTGTTCCATTACACGCCGGACAGTGGCTTTTACGGGCGGGATTCATTCACATACAGCATCACGAACTTTCATGGCGGAAGGGCTACGGCAACGGTCACGGTATTTGTGAACCAGACTGGCAATCAACCGCCGTTCGCGAACGACCTGTTCGTGACCCTGCAAACGAATGTCTATACCACCGCGTTCAACGCATTAACAAACTCGTTTGATGGCGACAATGACCCATTGAGCCTGTTTGCGATCACCACCCCTCGCTTGGGAAATGCGTCCACGAACTCGGCGGCGGACATCACCTACGAGCGGAATCCCAATTGGTTTGGCCGAGACGCATTCGAGTATATCGTGACCGACGGGCGTGGCGGTTACGCGATTGGCTCGCTCGTGATCGTGCAGCAGGACAACGATGGCGACGGCATGCCTGATGAATGGGAGCTTCGCCACGGGCTAGATCTGTCTAGCGATGACTCGACGTTCGATCCTGACAGTGACGGCCTGCCGAATTTGGCGGAGTACAAGCTCCAGACAGACCCCAATTCTCCTGACAATCCACTGAACCTGGCAACCGTCGCTAACGGCACTCAGGTAAGTGGATTCACGCAATTGCCCCTCGTGGGTCTCAGCCCCGTTATTGAGAAACAGCCGATCACGCTGTATCTGAACGGAAATCCTGCGGCCAACTCTTACGTGTCCCAAAAAGCAAACGGACAATGGGTGCTAAATTGGAACACCGACTTCCTAACCAACGGCAACTACTCGATCCAAGCCGCCTTTCATTACAAGCCCTACGCTCCTCTGACAGAGACGAACCTCATTTTCGGGGAGCAGAGGACGGTTCAGGCCACCAATCTGGTGATGTTTGACGCTTTCACGAGCAAATTCACGGATTTCCTTCTGATAAACGCCAAACTGGCAGTTCAGAGCGCGACTTACCGGGTGGACTTGTATGATGAGGACGGCACTCCTCTCGTTTATGGAGTTTTTACAACAACCAATGGCTTGATTCAGCTCTACTGGGACTTAACAGACGGCAACGGCAATCAATTGGCATTTGGTAACGTGAGCACCAGCTTTAGAATTGGGCCGCCCGGAACAACGAACTTCTCCAGCCTTGCTCCTGTTTTTCATTGGTTCACGAAGGACATTGGCAATCCTGGCAACGGGTTCGTTGTCGCGTGGGGTTGGGATATTTATTCCACGACGTTTAACAACCGACGGACTCAACTCATGCTCGGCGGGGTAATCAACATCCTTGGAAACCCCTCCGAGCCAGACTCGTACAATCTCGCGCCCTCTGCGAATGTGCCTTACGCAAACACATTTCGGTACGACAGCGAATCGGACAAGAAAGCCCTCCTTGCAGCAGTGGCAGATCCGGGCAACGGAAATTTTTTCTGGTTTGGGCACGGGAGTGCCACCGGCATTTCAGGGAATCAAGACAGATCGGTGATCGTTGCGGCGGATGTTCAACAGGCGTTGAAGAATTTTGCCGCTCTTTCGACCCCGCAACGACCTCGAACCAACGCACACCCATATCGGCTTGTCATCCTGAACGGTTGCGAAACGTACAGCCCGGAGTGGGCGGATGCGTTTGGAATAGATTTCGACCCGGCCGGTGGCAGGCTTGATGTGTGGTACAATTGGGCCGGAAGACCTAAACGGGCATTCGTTGGTTGGAAGGAACAGATCGATGTGCCCGGTTATCGGTGGTACAGCTTGAACGACAAGCATCCGCAATATGCAGAAGCGCTGGGCTTGCTGTTCTTCAATTGGATGCAGGGCTATTTCCTGAACTACAGTGTGAACCAGTTTGCAAACAGGGCGACACTCCACGGATTCTCAAACGCGGACTCGGCAAAGATATCGGGCTGCATCAACATGACCCGGTGGTAGGCTGCTGCTGCAAAGCGTTATGGACAACTTTTTCATTTCTGCCGCGTACAAATATGTGGCTATTCTTGCGATGCTGGGTGAGGCGAATTTTTTTGCCGACAAGGCCAATTTGCCACTCGACCATCCAATAACACAGCAAGACATCCGTCCGGGCAGTCACATCAGCCCGCCCCGTTTGATGGGCTTCGGTGGCAGTATTGTCACAGACTCATACTTTTTTGGATTTGGGCAAGGCGGTTTGGCTAATTTCCGGAAGCGCCACTTTGATCTGGATAGTGAGAGAGCCATTCGCGAGCAAAACCTCCGGTTTGCTGAAATGAAATCGCTGATCAGCACGAACGAAGCCTACCAACTCGCCACAAATTGGCTGGTGGCTATCGACGTGGACATCGAAGCTCTCGAGAAAAGACACCCGCCGAAGGTGACTCAACGGCTCTTTTATCCAGACGCCAAGGGGTTCAATGATGCGCCTGAACTGCGCAAGCAAGTTCTGACATTGCCAATCTTCGATATTCAGTGGGGCGATATTCCGATGCGCTCCGGCAACACGCCGGACTCGATCCCAGCGCTTTCCGTTACAATTTTCGGCCCGACAAAGGAACTGCTCGCATTCCATTTGATCGACCGCTCCCTGTCGCTTCGCCCTGACCTGATAAACGACCGGGAATCGCTCTTGGCAATCTCTGACGACGAATTCAGGAAATACGATAGCCAGCAGCGGAGCAATCTGGTCTCCCGGTTTTCCGGTCTGCCAGAACCCAAACGCGATGCCCGCTCCCTCCCGGCAACCCATTCGCAAACCCTCAACTTGCCTGTGCGTGTCAAATAGCGAGTCAACAAAGCTGCTCGTTGACCGCTCACGCCGACGCTGCAATGTGCGTCTCATCGTCGGTGTGGCGGGTAACGTGCTCCTGCTCGTTTGGATGTGCCAGCCAGCCATCTGGCGGGGCGTTGCACATGAGGTCTTCGATCAGTTACAAGGCGGCGGAATCGCTGCCGCTACGTTGATCTTGATAATTCCGGTTTTGCTAAGAGGCCTCCACCGGCAAAGAATCTTTGCCGTCTTGGTCGCCTTGCTGCCCGGGATTATTCTCGCCGGTCTGTTCTATCACGTCTTGCGGGACTTGCGCTGACAGCAGTTCCTTTGAGCCACTTGTTCTTGCAGAGCCGGGTTCTGATTGAGCAAGAGCGCAGTTTGGATTGAAGGATTTTGACCGAGTTCACAGAACATTTTTCGCCAGTTTTTGAAAAGTGTAACGCCATTTGAACCACGTTCATCCGGCAGCATCATGGCCAAATGGTGTCTCGCGCATCACCAGGAAAATTTCCTCTACACCCACTGGGACGACATCTGCGACATCATGGCCGCCTACGACGTCGCGTTCAGCATCGGCGACGGCCTGCGCCCCGGCTCGATTGCCGACGCCAACGACCATGCGCAATTCGGCGAACTCCAGGTGCAGGGCGAACTCACCACACGCGCGTGGGCCAAGGGCGTGCAAGTGATGAACGAAGGCCCGGGCCACGTGCCCATGCACATGATCGAGGAAAACATGGCCAAGCAACTTGAGTGGTGCGGCGAAGCGCCGTTCTACACGCTCGGACCACTCACCACCGACATCGCTCCGGGATACGACCACATCACGAGCGCAATCGGTGCGGCAATGATTGGTTGGTATGGCTGCGCTATGCTCTGCTACGTGACCCCGAAAGAGCATTTGGGATTGCCCAACAAAAAGGATGTGAAGGATGGAGTGATTGCTTACAAAGTCGCCGCTCATGCGGCGGACTTGGCGAAAGGACATCCGGGAGCGCAGTATCGGGACAATGCCCTCTCCAAAGCGCGATTTGAATTTCGTTGGGAGGATCAATTCAATCTCTCGCTTGATCCCGTCACGGCCAGAGAATTCCATGATGAAACCCTGCCGCAAGAAGGCGCGAAGACCGCTCACTTTTGCAGCATGTGTGGGCCTCACTTCTGTTCCATGAAAATCACGGAAGATGTCAGGAAGTTTGCGGCAGAACAGGGTCTTGCCGACGAACAGGCAGTCCAAGCTGGTTTGGAACAGAAGGCGCGGGAGTTCGCGGAGAAGGGAAACGAGGTTTATGTGAAAGGGTAGCGCAGGCGTCTCGCCTGCCGCATCGGGCGTCGCCCGATGCTCCAAGAATCTGAATTTCGCTCTTGCCGATGCCCCGCGACAGGGGTTCAATCGTTGGCGTTCGGTAAGAAAACTATGTAAAACTCAAACATCAACAGATTTGCGGCTTCGGCTGCTGTCCACGATGAAACGGACAATTTCAGGATGCTGGAGTGTAAAACTCCGCTCCACGGACAATGCACGAGGCACGCCCAGAATGGGCGTGCCCGAAAGCGTTCCGTGGAGGGCATGTCCGTGCCTGTCGTGGGGCGTGAGTAGGTCACGCCTCTAGTTTTGGCAGGAGAGTCCAAATCCTCACGGTGCAAACCGCGAGAACAAAGAACCATCAAAAAGCCAAAACCATGAAAATATTGAAACAGTTCATCGGCAGGCTGGTCGCAGTGGTGTTTCTCTGCGGCGTAACCTCTGGCTTTTGCACCACCAACTTGATTCTCCTCCAACCGGCCGTTTTTCAAGACGGCTCGATTCAGTTGAAATGGCAGAGTGAAACCGGAGCGATCTATTCGGTAGAGTCCGCTGGTGTGCTTTCAGACGAGGGAACGCCTTTCATCATTCGCGATGACCGCCTTGTTTCACAAGGCGCGGTCACAACTTGGCTGGATTACGGTGATGCAGCCAATTATCCAAGAATTCTCCACCCGTCTGACAGACCGCACCGCTTCTACCGGGTTCGCAAAGTAGATCAGTCAACGAACGCGCCGGTTTCTGTTTCAATTCTTCAGCCCACCAATTCAACCGTGTTCGGTGATATAACGGTGGAGGTTTCGGTGAACACGACAAATGCGGTCGGTCTGATGCGACTGTTCGTGGATGGACAACCTGTGGATTACGAATTTGGGGTGGACACCTTCGAGTTTTCTATCAACACAACCGAATGGATCAATGGGCCTCACGTCATTCACGCCACAGCCGGGTTTCTCGGACAAAGCGGCACGACGGGCGAACCAGAGGTGGAACAACCGGAAGTTGGCGCGAGCGCACCGTTGACGTTGGAATTTGACAACCTGATTCACGACTTTACGGTCGTAACGCCCTACTTTGATCCGTATGACCCGTTCTTCCCGGAAATTCAGGTCGTATATGCCGCATTGGCAGAACCGTGCGATTGGACGGTGGACATCGTAGACAACGAAGACAACTGGATGACAGGTTTTGCCGGTTCGGGTTCGTCCATCTATGTCGAGTGGGATGGCACAGATTTTTGGGACAATCCTCTTCCGCCGGGCTTTTATGATTACATTTTGACGGCAACAAAACAGGGACAATTCGCGATGATGTCCGGCGGGAGTTCGACCGCCGAGTTGGGTTCACGCAAAACGGAAACCCGGTTGACCACCAGTCCGCAGCTCATTGCAGACCGGGGAGAGCGAGCCGAGCAAATCATCAAACTCAATCAGATTCGCAAGACTGGAGCAGGTGATGAATTACGCGGGTTGCGCCCGCCTGAATCACCTGAAGTTTCCGAGACACCCGCAGATTCCGTGAACCGTCGTGTTCCGTGGTTTATGCGCCCGAAGCCGGATGAAACGCTCTCGGAAGAAGATTGGTCTGCGCCAATCATCCCGCCGATTCCGCCGTTGCCCTTTGTTGATTGGGACGTGAAGCCCGCAAACTGGGAAGCGATTGTTGAAGATTACACTCGTATGTCGAACAACATCGTGGCGAGCGCTTACGAGGCTGCGGCACAACGCGCTTTGGTTCGAGCGGAACTTGCCGAAATCAGATCGCTCGAAGTCCAGCCGGAAAACAGCGGCGGAGACAATCCTCAGCCGCTCTACGCTCAATCTTCACAAACGACTCGCGATCCACGACGCGAAACGGGCCGCACCCAAATGTCGTGGTTTGGCAGCGTGGGCACAATGTCGCAAGGACATCATCCGAAAACGAACCAAGCGGCTTGGTCGTATGGTCCGCTTCAAAAGGCAAACGTCATCGCGAAATACTTCGTGCAGCAGATGGAGAAGGGACACGCGCAAACTGGATTCCCAGCTTGGAAGAAGACCTTCATGTTGACCGATGATCAAGTGAGGAAAACGAACGTTGTTGGAACTGGATACAGCAATGGCAACATCATTACGAGCAACAGTTGGTTCAACTCGAGGGCCAACCTGGGGCTGCTGGTCGGCCACACCGTAGAATACAATCCACCCGGCTGGCCCGCTGGAACATTTGGCCCGTTGGCGGCATATCCTCTCTACAATTCATCAAACCCAGGCGGCTACACATGGATTCCTGACGGCGAGATGCGGTTCGGAAGCCCATACTTGAAATGGATGGGGTATTACGGCTGCAATGTTCTTACCCGGTCGCGTTGGTTTGGCGGCGCAAAAGACCGTTTCGTCTGGCCGTTGAATCCTTCGTTGAATCTGTATCTGGCAACCGGTTCAACCATCTACATGTATGATGAAATGGGCCGACTTTGGGCAAAGGGAATGCAGGGGCATTTCACCGGAGTTACCATGACAATTGTTGGGGCGTGGGTTGAAGCCGGTCGACGGACACATGCAGAAGTTGCCAAGGAAAAGCAGATTGGCCCGATCCGCATGAGCTATCTATATTGGGATGCCCGGCAAGAGGGCGGTGCTTACACGATTCAGGACAAGCTCCACCCATTCCAGGCCAATTTCAGTTTGGCTGGTCGCTCTGCCGAGAATCTCCACTTCGATGATCCGGTTGTTTACTCGCCGTGATCAGTGTATGAGCAGAACGGTTATAACCATTTTCGCGTTTTGCTGGGTCGTGGCGTGTGACGGCGCACCCCACGACCAAGCCGTGGGTGCTGCGTTGCGCAGTGTCGGCCAACCAATTTCATATTGTCCAAGGATTGCCCCGACAGAAGCCGTAATCAACAAAACACTCCCGCCGCAAGTCGCGGTTTACAAAGTTCTGCGCCGAGAATTCCCTCCAGAGTTGATAGGCAAGCTCCTCCAGATGACGGAGCTTGATCGGAATCAGACATTTCAAGGAGCGAATCGCGGTGTGTTTGGGACACCCGGAGTGCGTTACTACGGCAGTCAGGAGAACAATCATACGCTCGCCATCATTCCCGCCCAAGGCTGGATGCACTACACGCGGTTGGAAGCAATGGATGACAAAGGCGACCACACCCTTACTGGGCCAACGGAAGCGGAAGCTCTACAGCGCGGCTTGGAATTCGCAAAAACCCTTGGTCTCAAAGAATCCGATCTCGCCCGTCATCCCACAAAAGACCGCTTGGATTATCTTTTTACGAAAATCGAAGGTGGTCCGGTGCTTCAAGAACCGCGAGTCAAGGTTCGAGGAGTCTTTTTCCGACGGGCCATTGATGGATTTCCAGTGACGACAGGACGGTTGTTCGGTGGATTTCGCGTTGAATATGGTTTTCACGGAATGATCTATAAATTTGAACTCGTTGCCCGCGCCACCGAGCCGATATCGACGATCAAAGTCGCGCCTCTCGCCGAACAATTGAAAGTCGTTGCCGAAGGCAAACAGGTTTATGGCGTCCGCTGGCCGGTTGATCCGGACGAACTCAAAATGGACAAAGATGCTGCCTTGAATTTGTCGTTGGTGGAGCTTGTATATTTTGAGGATTCGCCGGAGAAGTTTCAAAAAATCATTCCGCCCTTGCTGCGCTGGGAAGGCCAGTTGAGGTTCAAAGGGCAGGAGCAGACTGTCATATTCTACACGCCCATCAAAGAAATGTGATCATCCGACGGTGAGGGAGAAGCCGTTGCCACGTGATCTACCGCGCCGTTGGCGCAATTCGGAACCGACACCGGGGCGATTCGGGTGTTGCCGCGGTGGGTGAGCACGCATAACCTGCCTCCGCAAGGAGGTCAGGTATGTGCTGCGGAGCCAAGGAGGCCGGCGGCGTTTATCGTCCCCGGCACCCGCAAGAGTCGCCATTTTATCAACTGGTCGAGCGCTTCTACCCGAAGTTCGAGGCGGTGTACGAGGAGCGTTACCAGGAGCGCTATGGTTTCTGGCGGCCGATCATCGGGACGGTGGTGCGCAAATTCCTCGAGTGCGGCGACCTCAAGCACGGCTTTGCACGCGTCCGCTGCCCCAAGTGCGGCGAGGAATTTTTCGTTCCGTTTTCCTGCCGCGGCCGATGTTTCTGCCCCAGTTGCCATGAGAAACGGGCGCTGGAAAAGGCGGGTTGGGTCGCCGAGCATGTCTGCGCTGAGGTCCCTCACCGCCAGTTCGTGTTCACGATCCCCAAGCGGCTCCGCATCTATTTCCGGTTCGAGCGGCGGCTCCTGGGTGAGCTGTGCCGGGCCGCGGCCCGCACCGTGACGACCGTTTACCGGGCAGCGAGCGGCCGGCCCGACGCCGTGCCCGGCATGGTCGGCGCCATTCAGACGTTCGGTCAACTGATCCATTGGCATCCGCACATTCACGCGCTGTTGACCGAAGGTGTGTTCCTTCCGGATGGCACGTTTCTGCCGTTGCCCAAGCTGGCCACGGAACCCTTCCTCAAACTCTGGGAACAGGAGGTCTTCGCCCTGCTCCTGGCCGAGGGGAAGATTACCGAGGAGCTCGTCGCGAACATCCGGTCCTGGAAGCACTCGGGTTTCAGTGTGGACCAGAGCGTGCGCTTGGAGGGCGGCGACCAGGCGGGGATTCAGCGGCTCATTCAATACTTCCTGCGCTGCCCCTTTTCCCAGGCCCGGATGATCCGCCCTCGCCCTGGGCGGGCTACGGCGGGACAAGTCGAGGTGACCGACGCGGGCAAGGTGATCTACAAGACCGAGCATAACGCCGTCGGTCGCTTTCCTGAACCGGGGGACGGCGAACTGCTGGCCGGTCCCTCGCGCAACTTCCAGGTGTT
>JARYMD010000155.1 GCA_029907285.1 Verrucomicrobiota bacterium
ATCGCACGCTCGAGTAATGCAGCCAGCCGGTGTCAAAACAGACTTCCGTCCCGGAAGGGCAGCCGCCGAAGAAATTGACTCTGCCACCTTTTCTGACCAGCTTTGCCGCTGTTTCCCAAACATCCGGCTTTCCCACGGCTTCGATCACAACGTCGAACGGCTCTGAACCCGCCGCCTTCACAGCTTCGCTCACGTCTGATCGCGCGGCCCCGACGTCGATGGTTTTGGCGGCGCCGAGACGGTGTGCGGCTGCAAGCCGTCGTTTACCTCGTCCCGCAACTGTCACCTCACATCCGTGTCTGCTGGCGAGGCTGACAAACATGAGCCCGATAGGGCCGCTGCCTATAACGAGAAGCCGGTCGCCGTTTTTCAGTCCGGTCTCCTCGATGGCAAGCACCACGCACGCCAAAGGTTCAGCCAGTGCCGCATCGACAAAAGCCGTCTCCGCACCGAGCCTGAGCATGTTTTTCCGCACCAGCCTTTCAGGGACGACGATCGACTCGGCGTACGCGCCATTCAGGAACTGGAGGTCGTCGCACAAATTCGGCTGGCCTGCCTTGCACATCGAGCATTGACCGCATGGCGCCGAATTTGCCACCACCACTCTGTCCCCTGCCTTCCAGCCTTGCACCGCACTGTCTGTTTCAACTATGACGCCGGCCAGCTCATGACCGAACACGGCCGGGGGCGTGATCATGCGGGCATGATACCCGCGCCGGTACACTTTTAGGTCTGTGCCACAAGTCAATGCAGCTTCAATCCGGACCCGAACCTCACCGGTTTTCAGCGGAGGTTCCGGTATGTCTTCGATCCGGATCGTTTCCTTGCCGTATAAAACTGCCGCTTTCACTCAATTTGTTCTGGCATCATTGCCACTGCGCAAACGCAGCTTTACGACCTCGCACCCCAACACCTGCATGCAGTACAATAGATCGCATGGCATCGATGCGGTTCTTCACGGACCAGCCTTCCCGCCATCTTGGACAGACATACATGGCACCGAGGCTGTTGGCAATCACATAGGATGCTTTTCGGCTGAAACACAGTGCGCGCCAAAAGGTCCCTCCGCATCCAATATGCTACAAACGTTGCCCAGTCAAGAACCGCCCACAGTGTGACACATCGATTCGCATGGCACTTGCAACGGTTCTGAAAAGCCCGCGCCAAACCCAACGAGGAGTGAGATGCGCCGTGCCCAGTCCGCGTGCACGGTTCCTCGCACCAAAGACGTGGCGAGCAGAATTGCCTTGGCACGGATCGGCGGCCCGATTTCTAATCCACAGGTTTATGAAGGATCGGCTGCGGTGCTGGATTGCAGTTGGCGTGGCGCTTGTTGTGCCGGCGCTGGGTGCATTGGCGTATTTTGTTCTGATTCCTGATCCGCTGACAGCCCGCATGGCTTATACAGCAACGAAACTGTTCACGGTCTTCTGGCCGTTGATGGCATGGTTCGTCATTCTTCGAAACCGCCCCCCTACCCTTCTGCCGCTGCGACAGCACCTGTCCGCTCTCCCGCTGGGGGCTGCAACGGGACTGTTTATTGGAATTGCAATTCTGGTAATGGCAGCCGGGCCGTTCCGCGAAGTTGTTGATGCCAGTGCGCCTGCCATTCGCGCAAAAGCGCAGTTGTTCGGTGTGCTCGAACATTACTGGCTGTTTGCCGCGGCGCTTTCGACAGGACATTCGTTGGTTGAAGAATACTACTGGCGCTGGTTCGTTTACGGCCGACTGCGAATGCTGATTCCGAGCAAAGCAGCGCATCTTGTTGCGGGCGCTGGTTTTGCCCTGCACCACATTGTCGTTGCGAGCGTGTATTTCGGATTCGGCTGGGGCATGGTTTTTGGCGCAAGCACAATGATCGGAGGGATTGTTTGGAGTTTGTTGTATGCGAGGCAGGGCACACTGGCGGGCGCATGGCTCTCGCATGCGTTGGTGGACATGAGCCTGATGTGGTGTGGATACAAGTTGTTGTCGGGTCAAGCTTGACTTGCATGGAAAGAGGTTAAAAGGAACCATCGCTCTGTTTTTCGCTGGCGCTTGAATGAAACTGTCGGAAGAGAAAAGTGAACTTGGCAACGCACATGCCGGTGATGATAGGCTGTGGGTCCCGGGTTTGGCGAACGCGTACTGGTTTGCCACGTTCAACGCGTTGTCTTTCCAGATAGTTCTTGGCAGTCCGATGGTGCTTTACGCAAAGAGCCTCGGGGCCAGCGCCACTGTATTGGGCATAATCGCCGGCATGATGCCATTGTTGGTGATATTCCAAATCCCCGCTGCCCGACACATCTCGCGTGTTGACTACAAAAGGTTCGTGTTCGCAGGCTGGGGCACGCGAGTGGTCATAATATTCCTAATCGCGGCGGTTCCGTTGACCTCCGCATTTCTGGAACCACAGAGCCAGATCGCGCTTTTGCTGTTCTTGCTGTTTGGGTTCAACCTTTCCCGCGGGATTTCGAGCGCCGCATGGCTGCCATGGATCACTGCGTTGGTCCCCGCTGCAGTGCGAGGTCGGTACCTCGCCCGCGATTCAGCGTGCGTTAACGGGGCCAGTGCATTGACACTCGCGTTTTCCGGATTCGTTCTTGGGCAACAGCCGTCGCCGTGGCGCTTTTCGGCACAAGACTTGACAAACACGGCAGCAAGCCTGTGCTGATTGTATGCATTGTTGGGTGGCTTCTGATACTGGCGGGATGGACTGCATTGTCTGGCAACGTAATTCGTGCAATGCCGGTTTACGTGCTCGGGCTGGAACTGTTCATGGGGTTGGGCTATGCAGTGTATTCGATGGCCAATACCCGTCTTGCCATGGCGGTGATTCCCCCAATGGGACGCGATCATTTCTTCGCTTTGTATTCGGTGGTCAGCAGCCTCACACTCGGCCTTGCGCCGATCCTTTGGGGCATTTTGATTGATGCGTTTGGCGGCAAGACTGTGCAAATCTCACTGTTCAGCCTCAACCGATTCAGTCTGTTCTTCCTGCTCGCAACCATCGCCTATGCAGTCGCCGCATGGCTCTGCGGCAAGCTCGAGGAACCACGCGCTGCAAATGTTCAAGCACTGCTGCGCGATCTCCTGTCCCAAAGCCCAATCCGCAGTTGGATGCGGTTCTGGCCGCGCGGCTGAAACTCAAAGCCACCATCACGTATCACGCGTCACGCATCACGTATCACATCTCACGCATCACGTATCACGCATCCCCAGTCTCGCCGTCAGCGTTTTGGAACAAGTGGATTTGCTTTCTCCGACTGGTGTGCGGTGCAATACGACTTCATGGGCGCGCAGTGCAGGCGCAGCAGCACGCTTCCAGCCACGGGCCGGTCCTCTGCCCTGCTCTTCTTGCGCGGCTGCTACTGTCCGCCTTCAAGCTTGTCTAACTCTGACAACTTGAGTTTGGCGTTTTCCTCGCCCTGTTTTGACGAGGCTTCAAGCCATTTCCGCGCCAGTGCGAAGTCTTTCTCGACCCCGTCACCAGTCATGTAACGCTTGCCCAGTTCATACTGTGCGGAGGGCGATCCTGCTTCTGCGCGCTTCTTCAGAAACTCGATCGAGTTCTTGAGCGCAGCTTCCTTGCGTTGCCGTTCCTTTTCAGGGTCAATCTTGGCAGCGCCCAGAGGCGGCGGAACCGGTTGCGGAGCAACAGCAGGACTGTTTTGGTTTCCCGCGGTGCTGCCAGCTTGAGCCGGGGTTTGAGCGGGTGCGGGTTGCCGCGGTGGCGCTGTTGGCTTTGGCGTGGTTGGCCCGAGCCGCCGCATGTACTGTCGGGGCGACATGTACTGACCGTACAAGCGCCGCGGCTGAACCCTTTGGGTTTTTGGAACAATGACGATCTGCGCCTCGGTTGCCGAGGGCGTGAAAACCAGCCCTGTCAGACAGAACCACAAAACGCACTTTGTCCTCGGGCTCATATCAGTTGCACAATGCCACAGACACGCCGTTCCGGCAAGAGCAAACAACAAGCTTCCATTCCCATAACATGTCAGTTAGATTCCCCGAAAACGCATCGATACGCTTATGGCAAAACCTCATGATTACAAGTTCTGTTTCGGTCCATGGAATATCAGTGAAGGACAAGACCCTTATGGTCCACCAACGCGTCAGGCCCAGACTTTCGACTGGAAACTCGCCAAATTGGCCGAGCTCGGGTTTGAGGCGATGATGTTTCACGATGATGATGCGGTCCCAAATGTCGATGAGAAATCTGATGCACAAGTCCGCGCCGAAGCCAAGGAGTTAAGACGCAAACTCGACGACGCCGGCGTCGCAGCGGAAATTGTCGCCCCCAGACTCTGGTTCGCTCCGCAGACAATCGACGGCGCTTACACAAGCAACGACCCCAAATGCCGCAAATATGCGATCGAACGGTCGCTTCGTTGCATTGACATCGCAAATATCTTGGGCAGCAAGGTGATCGTTCTCTGGCTCGCGCGCGAGGGCTCATACATTCGTGAAAGCAAGAACGCCCGCAAATGCATCGACATGCTTGTAACCGCCATTGACAAGATGCTCGAGCACGATCCGCGGATACGCATTGCCATCGAGCCAAAACCAAATGAACCGATGGACATGGCTTACATTCCAACGATCGGTCATGCGCTGGCCATGGCGAATCTTACGTCCGATCCAAAACGCGTCGGCTGCCTGATCGAAACCGCACACGCCATCCTGGCCGGACTGGACCCTGCCGACGAGATCGATTTCGCCTGCGCCTTTGGGAAGCTGTGGTCAATACATCTCAACGACCAAAACGGACTGAAGTTCGATCAGGACAAACCTTTCGGAAGCGTCAATCTGCGCGTCGCGTTCAATCAGGTCCGCGCCCTTGAGCGCAATGGGTATGGCAAGAAAGGCGAGTACGTTGCCTTCGACGTTCACCCGTTCAGGACAACAAAGGTCGAGCACTGGACACTCCACCTGGAGAACAGTCGGCGCACATTCCTGAGGTTGGTCGAAAAAGCCCGCACATTCCCCGAGGCCGAAGCGCAAAAGCTCATTGCGGACCGCAATTACGCCGCGCTTGATCAGTTGGTGCTCGAGCACCTCATGGGGAAATAATGCATTCGGTGAACCGACCTGAACTCTCAACGTCCGACGTTCAACACCGCAGCGCCCAACAGCGTAGCGTTCAATAGCGCAGCCCTCATCAACGGGCGCAGGTGCCGGGTCAGTGCTCCTCAGGCAACTTTGGTTCCGGCTGCGCCGGGCTGGGAAATATGCGGGCTAAGCCGCGCCGCTGTGGTTATCACCAAACGGCTTGATAGACCCCTTCCAGCGCAGCCGCCATATACTCTGACATCTGTGGGCCGAAGAATGACATTGTCCGCGGCTCGTACCCGGCCATGTGGTAATACCTGTTCGGGATAACGTAGCCAACGTAGTCGCCATTGAAACTCGTTACGGCTGTAAAGCGCTTGCGCTCCTGCGGAATCGCAAGGGACATCGCAAGCTCGCCGCTGAAATCGCACGGTGTTGACAGCCACGTCGCCTCACCCAATCTCAATGCCTGAACAATTGTCTGTTTCTCCACTGGCAGAAGAAGACCGGCAAGCCACGGGCGCAGCCGAATTCCGTCACTGACACGCACCTGAAGCGCGGGCAACCGCAATGGGAGAGCGACCAACCCAAATGCCACGTGATTCGTCAGTTCGATCTGTTTCAATGCCGCCTCGGTAAACCTCGCAAGTTCGGCGCCCATCCGATCGACCCCGTCCCGGCCCGGAGCGCCGGCGCGGGGTGAATGGCTGCCAACGCCACCGGCGAAAAACAAAGCGAGTGCGTATCCGTTTTTTTCCATTGCGGCAGCCCACGCACCCGGGTAATCGCCGCTGAATTCCATCACGCTTGCGGGCAAGACCGTTGCATGCGCACTGTAACTGCCAAGCACTGCATGGTCGCCATCCTCCTGAACAATCTTCAAGACCCTGAAGCCGGAATCAACAGTGCCGCGGTCCCCCACAAGCCTGTTTCTTACGTGGTTGGTGTTTGTGAAGAAAGCCGCGCCTGCACGCGCCGGACTCAGGTCGTCCAACGCCGCTTCAGCCGCAACAGCGAGTTGCCGTGCAAACCATGCACGCGACTCCGGGACGAACTTGCCCGCAAAAGCTTCCGCGACCACTCCCCTGCCCCATCCTCCGATGCTCGAATGCGCATGCGTGGCGCCGAAGTACAGATTGCTGCGTTGAATGCCGCGCGCCTTTAGCCTGTCAATGGCCATCTCAGTCACCTCGCGCGGAACGATCAGCGCATCTGCACTCACCATGATGCCTGTGCGGCCGTTCACGGCCAGCGCGACAGCTTTCGCCCAAAGATCGTCATGAACACCTGTTGCGGGCCGCCCTTTGCGCGCGCCGTACCCTGCCAACGGCAGCGATTGAAAACGTCCTTGGTCCGGGTCGTTAACAGCTGCACCAAGGCCGGGCGTCAGTTTCGCGCGGCCGAAACCCGCCCGCAACTGACCCCGGACCACGTTTGTTTGCATCCGAATTGCCCTTAATGCCAATTCCAGCTCCTGGCTCAGCGCGGAGTCTTTCCATGCGGCATGGTCCACAGGCGCCAGAGAGGCGATCGCTAGCACGAGGATGAGCGAGAGCGCAGCAAGTGCAGTTTTCCCCATCAATAAAAGCAGCTTTTTCATGCGGTCAACATGACGCGGCCATCACCTGACCGTGGTGGTGTCCTATTCCAAACTCGGTTGCGGTTTCGCCATATCGCGGTTTAACGCCCCAACACCTGTGCAAGATGCGGCGAGAAAAGCTTTGGCTCGAGCAGGAAAGAATCATGTCCCTTGTCAGAGTGAACAGTGATCCACATGACATTCACCCTCGCCCGCTTTAGCAACTGGACCATCTTCGCCTGTTCAACCGGCTCAAACGACAAATCAGAGTCGATGCTGAACACAAGGAACTCCTGTTTCCTGCACCTCGCAAACAGGGACAGGTACCCTCGCGCGCCCGCTTCAGCCACCAGATCGAACCACTGCCACGCATCAATGACCCTGAGATACGTGTTCGCGTCAAAGCGTTTCACGAATTTCTCCCCTTGATGCAGCATGTAAGACTCGATCGGGTGGTTCATTTCATACCAACCATGAGGCGGCTTGTGGCTGACGACCTCGTCCCTGGCGCGTTCTCTAAGGGCATCAAGAGAGACAAACGTCTTGTGCGCGATGCGCCGCGCAAGTGCAAGGCCAATGTCAGGCCTTGGTCCGTCATAGTAATCGCCACCTTTGAAGTTCGGGTCCGCCTCAATTGCCGTGACCTGTTCGAAATTCAAAATGCGCTGGTACACCGTCGTTTCCACGCCACTGCCGATTGGAACCACGATGCGCACTCGATCAGGGTATTTTGTGGCCGTGAGCAGGCAAAGGAAACCGCCTATCGAGGCTCCGACGACCGCGTGCAACTGCTTTACGCCAAGGTAATCGAGCAGCAGCATTTGTGAATTCACAATATCGATCATGCGGAGAACCGGAAATGACGGTCCCCACCACCTGCCAGTTGCAGGATTCATTGACGCCGGCCCTGTTGACCCGTAGCAGCCCCCGAGATAGTTCGCGCAAATCACACAGAACTTCCGCGTGTCAAGCGCCTTGCCAGGCCCGATGAAATCATTCCACCATCCGACTTTCATTTCATCGGTCCATCGCCCATTCACGCCCGGCACGTGCGGATTGATTCCGGCTGCGTGTTGACTGCCGGTCATCGCGTGATAGACCAGTATGACGTTCGACTTGTCCGAGTTCATCTTGCCGTACATTTCGTAGGCGAGCGTGAACCGCGGCAAGACCGGTCCTACACGCAACTTAAGCGGCCGCTTCGGATTGTTGTACTCAAAAAACTGTGTTCGGACGTTCTCTGTCGATCCTGTCATTTTTCGGTGCAGTGTGGAACAGTGTCGCGTCCAACGCAAGAGTCCTCCTGACACGCAAACGTGAGCCCATCAGACTTCTCAGGAGCACGGCGATTCTTCGCCGCCCCCAGCCGGTCGCTGTTCGGGCGCAGGATTAGTGTGATGGAAACTGGTGTATGACCGGTCTTCGGGTTGATGCGGCCGGGGACGGCCGCGCTCCCGACGCCGTTGGTTTTTCCCGGGTAAACCGCCGTTTCAGTCTTGGCCTGGCAACAGCTGCTATCCTCCGACCCGCACTGGCACACCAACCGCTCGGAAACGCAGTTGCACCTCGCGCATCCTGGCCGGTTCCATCTCCTGAAACACAAAGGTTTCCCGGCACTTTCCAAGGTTCCGTGATTTGTGTGCCCCGATTGAATGGTAAGGGAGAAGGTTGATCTGTTGAACTGACTTCAACTGTGCTGCGAGCTGAACAATGGCTTCGAGGTCCGCGGGGCTGTCGTTCACCTCCGGAATAATCGGGATTCGCAGCCAGATATGCGCTCCCGCGCCGTCCAACAACCACAAGTTCTCGAGAATCAGCTTGTTTGACACACCCGTGTAGCGGACATGCTTCGCATCGTCCATTATCTTGATATCGTAAAGAAACAGATCGACCAGCGGCAAAGCGTCGATCAGCCTCTCCTTTGGGACAAAACCGCATGTGTCAACCGCCGTGTGCAACCCTTTGTTCCGACCCGCCTCAAGCAATCCCATCAAGAACTTGTGCTGCCGGAACGGTTCGCCCCCGGAGAACGTTACCCCGCCGCCTGAGTCCTCGTAGAACATCTGGTCGCGCCTGACCTCGTCCATCACCTCGTCAACGGTCATTTCCCGACCCGCCATTTGTCGTGCGCCAGATGAACATGCACTGACACATTTGAAACAAAGGACGCACTTTTCGTGGCCTGCAGGGATTGGCCCTGGCCCTGGAACAAGGTCTGCAATCGGGCAAACATTCCGGCAAGCTCCGCAGCTTGTGCAACGGGTCTTGACCCAAATCAGCTCCTGCGCCGCCGAGATGCCTTCTGGATTGTGACACCATGCGCAACGAAGTGGACAGCCCTTCAGGAAAACAGTGGTCCGAATACCCGGGCCGTCATTCACCGAGTATTTCTGGATGTTGAACACCAATCCGGTTTGTGAACTGCGCACAGCCAAAGCATTAGCCCCCAACCGCTGCATTGCAAGACAGCGTCAAATCCGCGCCTGAGTTTCGCTCCGCATTTTCTTCTGATACGGACTATGCAAGTTGAAGTAAATCCCGCACAATGGCCGGTCACTGTCACTCTGGCTGATAATCACGGTGATGTGCTTGTCGAGCGCGATGCCGTGACGGAAGCCCGGCTGGCGGTTGTTGTACGTTTCCAGCGCCTTCTTGACGAGCGAGACAATGGTGCGCCTGCATTCTTCGGGCGTCTTTTCAAGACAAACAACGTGCCTGTCATAGACCCGAAGCGCTTCTTCGATTTCCTCTTTGAACATTTCCGGTGTCACCGGCGGACAAATTAGAGTTGGTTTGAAGCGGAACTTCCACTAAAATTTCTCCTCCAAATCGTCGTTTGGCCCTTGTTTTACGCGGCTCTTGCGGGCCGGGGCGATTTTCTTGCGCGTGCCTACAGTGACGCGGGCCTCCGGCACCGTTCTGG
>JARYMD010000156.1 GCA_029907285.1 Verrucomicrobiota bacterium
ATGGAACCACCGCCAACAAATTCAGCCCGGTCCGAATCGGCTCGGCCAACAACTGGAAAACCGCTTGTGCGGGATACTACCACACACTGGCTCTCCGTACCGACGGCACACTCTGGGCGTGGGGGGACAACTCGCGCGGCCAGTTGGGGACCGGAACCGCCGCGAGCGCACTCACCCCGGTTTCGACCGGCCAATCAGCCGCGTGGCGCGCGGTGGCGGCGGGCGCCTATCACACGGTGGCCGTCCGCAACGACGGCACACTCTGGGCGTGGGGCAACAACAATTCAGGGCAGTTGGGAGATGGATTGGCATGGCGAGCCACACCGGGTAAGATCGGCGCTCCCGTGGTTCTTGAGCATCCCCTCAGCCTCACCACCGCCGTTGGTGGCACGGCCACATTCTATGTGAGCTATTCGGGCTCGCAACCGATCTCCTGCCAGTGGCGCAAGAACGGTATTCCACTTTCAGACAGCAGCAGAATCTCGGGCGTTACCAGCGCGACGCTCACGATTCACAACGTCCAACCCGCCGATCAGGGCGCTTACACTGTCGTGTTGGCCAACCCGTACGACAGCGCAACCAGTGAAACAGCAACGCTTTCAGTCGTTGGGGTTCCCACTGAGCCGTTCATTTTGGAGCCAATCAGGCTTCCAGGCGGCCAGTTCCAATTCACCGTTGCAAGTGCACCAGGAAAACAGATTGAACTCCAGGCATCGACCGACCTTGCCAACTGGCAAACCATAGCGAGTTTTGTCAACCCGAGCGGGACAATGTCTTACAGCGTGCCCGCCACGAACCCGCATTATTGTTTCTATCGCCTGCGCCAACTCCCGTAGCCGGAAAATCTCCCGGCCGCCCAGCCAATCAAAACCAAGGCCAACTCATTGGCCCTGATTTGAGAATTGCTGCAGGCCCGCCAACAGTGCGACTATTTCGTCAAGCTCAGCCCGCGCACTCCTGTCGGATAAACCCGGGCTGTAGTTGTTGATCATCAGGGAAAAAGCCAGTCGTTCGCCTGCTGCGGTTGTGACGTAACCTGACAGAGCATCAACCCGACTCAAGCTGCCGGTTTTGGCTCTTGCGTTGCCAGCCGCGGGTGTTCCTTTCATTCGATTCCGCAGAGTGCCGTCAACACCGGCAATCGGCAGGCTTTCGCGGAAATCCGCCGAAGCCGGGTGCTTGTCCATGTAACGCAGCAGTGCGACCGTGGCTGCTGGAGTTATAAGGTTGTGCCGCGAAAGCCCGGCGCCTTCGATGACGTGCACCTCGTCAACTGGAATGCCGGCTTTTTCGAGGAATCGTTCCAGTGCTTTCACGCCGGCGGTTTCGGTGCTTTCAATTCGCGGCGAAGCTTTCGCAGGCGGAGTGACAGCGGATTTGATCGAAGCCTCATTTGGAGGAGACTGCCTGTCGGCCGCTGTGGCATGGTCCGTGTCAGCCGCACCAACCTGCAACAGGAGCAATTGCGCGTGCAGGTTTTGAGAGGATTTCATCATTCTCTTCACGACCTCGCGCATGGGCGGTGAAAACACAAAACCGATCTCGTGGAAGGAATCGGGATCGAGTTTGGCGCTGCGCCGCATCGTCGCGTCAACCACTCGCACCCCGCCGTCCACTCTTACGCCACGGCTTTCGAGGGCTTTTTTGACGCACTGGCCGAACCAGCGGGCTGGGCGGTGGACGGAAACTCGCTCCACATAACCCGTATGATTTGCCGGCAAGCTGCCCTCGATATGGATGCAGTCGCTCATCAGGGGCCGGGTTACGAGTATGTTTGCCGGCTGACCGGGGATGACCGTGGTGCCACGGTTCTCAACTGTCACGAACGGCAGTGGCGGCGTAATTGTGACGTTTAATGGCGACCCCGGCGCATCTGCAGGGTGAACGGCCACCTCAACGGCGTTGTCGTTCACACTCAGTGCTGAAACCTCTGCCCCGTAATAGTACTGCAGGTCATCCCATTCCCATCCCGATCCGAGCCGAGGCCCGACGAAAAAACTTTCGTCGGCGACAATATCTCCCTGAATCTCACCAATGCGGGCGCGTGCGCAGATTTCAGCGAACGAGTTGAAAGCCGTGTCAAGATCGTTGTTGTGCCAACGGGTTGCAAACGATGGGTCACCGCGTCCATATACAATGAGGTCTCCCTTCAGAACTCCATCCTTGCCCGGCATGTTAGCCGCATAAATCGAAGTTCTTATTTGGAAATCTCCGCCAAACCGGTCGAGTGCGAGTGCGCCAGTGAACAACTTTGTGTTGGAGGCGGGTATGAACAGCTTGTGTTCATCGTGCGAAAAGAGCGTCGCGCCCGTGTCGAGGGATACGATGCAGACTCCCCACCTTGCATGGGCGAACCGGGGCTGAGCAATGAGATTTCCCAGATGTTGCCGGAGCTCGGAAACGTTGGTTGGCGCCGGATTGGCCTGTCCTGCGCATGGGGAAAGAACGGCAATCCACCAGCACCACAAAAAGCACAGGCACAAAACGCGCCTCAGCGCAGCCGCAGTCGAGCAATCCTGTAGCGTGGCTAGCGGCGGTTGGAGTGATTGCGCTCTGATTGGGACTGCGCGGTCCGAGGACTTCAAAATGCCGGCGCATTGGGACATCTGGTCAGGATGAGTGCCGCCGTGCTTGTGGTCTGGCCGGAAAGACAACACGCTGCTCATGCATTTACCATGGAGAACTTGGGCGGCCGTTACAGGCCTTTGGCCGGAGGCGAAGCCGCCGTGGTGATTTTTCGGCAAGGCACTCGCTGATCACCCGGCCGAGCCTTGCAATGCCTTCTTTGATTTCGTCCGTTGTTGCATTGCCGTAACTGAGCCGCATCTCATGATTCGGGCGCGGCCGTTGCGGATCGGGCGCGTAGCAGATTTGTCCCGGCACATACAGCACGTCATGATCAAGTGCGCGGGCGAAAAACTTCGAGCGCAAACCGGTTCTGACTGTTTTCGGCAGAGCGGCCCACACGTACATTCCGCCGGTCGGTTTTCGCCAGTGAACAACGTCCGGGAAGGAAGTACGAATGGCGGAAATCATGCAATCGGCTTTCTCAGCATAACGGCGCCTTACCGATTCGAGGTGAGCATCGTAAGTGCCCGAAGAAATGGCGCGCGCGAGCAGGTGTTGGAGAAGGTTTGCAGTGCCGAAATCATGATTGCCTTTGACGCGGATGACAGCGTCGCGGACGGGCTTGGGCAGCAATCCATATCCCACGCGAACGCCGGTTGCGAACGGTTTGCTGTAGGTGCCCGCATAAATGACGCGTTCCGCTGCCTCGATCGCCTTCAGCGCTGAAGGCTCGGTTTCCTCCTCGAATCCAAGCTCGCGGTAGGCGGCGTCTTCGAACAAATAAATGGGGTGGCCGGCCCATTTTTCGTAATGCTGCAACATGTCCAATGCTGCCTGTTTCTTGTCGAAAGCGGTTGTGGTGCCTGTTGGGTTTTGGTGGTATGTGACAAAGTAGAGCAGCTTGAGACGCGGCAGAGCGCCGGTCTTCTTCAGGTTTCCCAAGGTCTTGTCGAGGGAAGACAGATCGATCCCGTCAGTTTCGAGCTGGATGCCGCGGCAACGAAGCCCGTGGCTCTGGACAATGCCGAGGTAAACGAAATACGTCGGGTCTTCCAAAAGCACCATGTCCCCCGGATCGCACAGCACCTCCGTTACAAGATATAGCAACTGCTGTGAGCCGTGAGTGATCACCAGCCGGCCGGCGAATCTCTCTTTGTCGGCGCTGTTGTTGCCGGCCTTTTGTTCCAGACATTGAATTCGCGCCGCAGTGAGGTCGATGAGAGCCGGCAGGCCCTGGGTTGAACCGTACTGCAGAGCCGGTTCACCCATGGACCTGCCAGAAAGCAGTTCGCTCAACAGGTTTCGCACCTCATCGACAGGCAGGGTGGGATTGTCGGTGAACCCGGCCGCAAGACTGATAAGCCGTGGCCGTGCCAACGAAGTGCTCATCAGCCACGACACGGGTGGCGGCGCTGTGCGGCGTCCGAGTTGTGAAAGTGCGGACTTCATTCCGATTCAATGCCAGTGCGTTTGGACGACACAAACGCGTGTGACTCTCCGGTGTTGGCCCGGCAGACAACTTTGTCTCCGCAATTGCGATCTTGTGCGGGGCGCCATGAGCCATCACCGGCAACGGGCAAACCAAAGGCTTCACCGCCATCGGCGATGGCTCTGCGACCGGTCGAGATTGCTTGGGCGGTGAGCCGGCGCGATTCCCGGCCTAGGCTTCTTCGACCACTTTCCAGCCGGCGGCGTCGGCGACGGCGTGTATCTGGTCTTTGAGGTCGCCGTAGCATGTCACGCGGTGCCAGCCCCAGACGTCCCACATGGTGAAAAGCTTTTCAAAATCGCCGATCGGTTCGGCGCACAGCTTGGTTCGGCAGGCCCTGTCGTCGGGGTCGTTTCCGACGGTCTTGGCGCGGTGCAGGAGAATTTCCTTTCGGCTTTGTTCCAATTGGATGCTTGTGGTCATGTAACCAACTGGCATCAAAGACCTCACGCTCGCGCCCTGGCGATCTTCGGAGTGGGTGAGTATTTCGACCGGGTTTGCCGGGCCGTTTGGTCCGAACACGCGATTTGATGCCACGCAATGCGCATAAATGATCTGGCGTTTGGAAGTGTCCATCACCGGGTCCGAAATGTAACCCGGCCGGCCCTGAGTTAGCGTGGTGAACAACACCATGCTTGCTGCTGAACGCACATCGCACTCGCAGCCGCCTATGAGTCCTTGATTGTTAAGTTCATGGAACCCAAGGCACGGGTAAGCATGAATGTGCCCGCCATAAAACCCGCCCAAACAGTTGATCGTGATGGCGTTTGCACCGTATTTCTTGAGCATTGCTTTTTCGGCCAGATACATTGCGGCCGACTGCTCGAGTGTTTCGCGGGAGACATCTGCAATCCGCCTTGCGGCTTTCTCCCAGTTGTCAGCGATGGCTTTCGCCTCGTCTTTATCGGCCGCTTTCCATGCGTCATTGAGCTCAGCGAACGGCACGTGTACGATGGGAATGCCAAGAATCTCGCCGGCAGGACCGGATTCCTGTCCGCGGACGGCAAGTATCTTAGCTTCTTTGAGTTTTTGCAGGCACTCGCTGGCAGCCAGACATTTGACCGAGTCGGGTTTGCAATCGAGGCCGCCAGGTTTTCGGGTGCGCCGCGCGCGTGCTTCGGCCACTGCGGCCGCAAAGTTTTCGCCGCGGCCAACCGACTCGAAGCATTTCACGGCTTCCACGAGGTCGCCGATTCGCGATGAAGCGACAAAACCGACGTTGGTGGTGTTCTTCCTGAGGAACCCTGCGGTGTAAACGAGAAAACCGCCGCTCCCGCCGAATTGGAAATCAGCGTACAAGACCGGCTTGCCTGTTGTTGCGACGGTCTGAACCACCTGGTTCCAACAGTTCAACTGGTACACAATGTAACCGTCGATCGACGATGTTTTGTCCTCTTCGACGATCTTCTTTGCCTGGTCAGGGCCATTCGCCATCGAAGTGACGAAATCGAACTGCGGGCAACGCCGCCGCAGTGTTTCTGTTATGCGGTTCATGACCGGCCCGAAATCGAACCCTTTGTTTGGCCAGTCGGGCCCGGGCTGTTTTTCGGCGTGAAGCGAATAAACGATTCGAATCTGTTTTCGTTTCTTTGGCTCGCCGGCGACTGTGGATTCAGGATTGATCAAGAACCCCGCCGCGCTTGCGGCCAAAGCACAACGCCCGATAAACCTGCGCCTGTTCATTGCACACAAAGCGCAGCCCGAAATACCAGTCCTGTTAGTCTCAGTTCTCATTTTGTCACCTTTCAAGCACGGCGCCTGATGCGCCATAACGTTTTTCAGATCGCCAAACAACAATCAGCTCATTTGCCTCTGTCGAGCCCGGACACCGAGCACGGCCTTGTTCGACCAGTTGCAGCGTTTTGTCTCAGCAGGTCGCGGCTGGCCAGGCGTGTGGAACACACGATGGCAAGCCGGGTGCGAGCATGCAACGCCAAGCCGGTCTCTTGACACATCAGAGTGCATTTTGACAGGCCGCCACATAAAATGCCAGCACGTAAACGTCTTTACATGATTGGCCGTTCGTCAAAAGAATTGCGCATGACACTGCTGGTGCGGCATGGGCTGTTGTTGATTCTTATGAGCGCAGCGCAGGTGTTGCACCCATGCATGGCCGCCCCGGTTGAAACGAAATCATCAACGTCTTACCAAATCGAGAGCTGGGACACCGATCGCGGGCTGCCACAGAATTCAGTCACGGCGATTGTTCAATCGAAAGACGGCCGTCTTTGGTTCGGCACGCTGAACGGGTTGGTCAGGTTCGACGGCCTGCAATTTGAAGTTTTCGATGAGAACAATGTGCCCGAGCTCGGCAGCAGCCAAATCGTGTTCCTCTTGGAAGACCCGGCAGGCAACCTCTGGGTCGGCACCAAAACCGCAGGCGTGGTTGTCATCAACGCCGACGGCCAGGTCAAAAGCCTTGGCCTTGGCCAGGGCGGTTCGGACAAACGACTTGCCGCCGCCTGTGCGGATTCCACCGGCGCCATCTGGTTGTATCTTGCTGACGGCCAGCTATGGCGCGCTGAAAAAGACCGGTTCATACCATTCGTGTTCGGCCTCGACACCCCCAGCGGCACCCGCACAATTGCCGCTGAAAAGGAAGGGCTGATCTGGGTCGGGACTGACACCCGCCTCGCTGCAATCCAGCCGCAAACAACAACAGCCGGCCTCGAGCCGGCCGTTGAGCAGGAAACAACGCTTGCCAAGCTGGATTTGCTCCTCGCCAGCCGCGATGGCGGCCATTGGAGGCTCGCAGACGGCCGCGTCCAGTTCTGGCGCAACCGCATCCTCGAGCGTGATTATGGGCCTTACCCATGGAGCCGCGTCCCAATTGCAGCAGCATGCGAAGACGCACAAAACCGGCTTGTAGTTGGAACCTTGGGGGCGGGCGTTTTCTGGCTTGAAGCCGACGGCGCGTTTTCTCGCATCTCAACCGCTCAGGGGCTGTCGCAAAATGTGGTCCTTTCTGTTTGCACCGATCGCGAAGGGAACCTGTGGGTGGGCACCGACGGTGGCGGGCTTAATCGCGTTCGCCGGCGTGCTTTTGTTCAGCCTGCGTCTCTTGCGAGTCTGTCAGTGCCTACCGCCACCTCAGCTGCCGAGGACGCGCAGGGGTGCATATGGATCGGGTTTAACGGCGGCGGTGTTGCGCGGTGGTGCGAGGGCGAACTGCAGTTCTTTGGATACGCTCAAGGGCTGACAAACTCACACGTATGGTCTGTGTTGGTGGATCGCGATCAGAAAGTGTGGGCCGGCACGTGGGGCGGTGGGTTGTTCCTCCTGCAATCCGGAAAATTCTTTTCCGCCCCGGGTTCAGAGCTGCTGTCGCGCGCTGTCCTCGCCATTCACCAGGACCGCCACGGAAAAGTTTGGGTCGGCACAGATAACGGACTTGGCTGTTGGGAAGGCGATCACTGGCGCTTGTACACAACCCGGGACGGTCTTTCCGCGGCTGAAGTGCGCGCCATTGCAGACGATGCCATGGGGAACCTTTGGATTGGCACCGTTGGCGGCGGGCTGAACCGGTTAAGAGACGGAACCTTCGACGTGTTCAAACGAACAGAAGGCCTGCCGAGCGACGACATTTCGTCGATCTACGCCGACAAGGAAGACGTACTGTGGATTGGGACGTTTGGCAGCGGCTTTGCCAGATTCGAAAAAGGCCGTTGCACGCGCTACACAACCCGCGACGGGCTTGCAGCTAACAGCATAGGCCCAATCATCGAGGACAAATCATCTGATCTTTGGATTTGCTCGAGCGCAGGAATCATGCGCATCCCAAAGCATCAATTGAACGAGTTCGCCGCAGGCCGACTCAAAAGAATTCAGTGCCGGACCTACGCCAAGCCCGACGGACTTCCAACCCGCGAATGCACAATCGGCACTCAGCCGGGCGCGTGCCTCGCAAGAAACGGCCGCCTCTGGTTCACGACCGTAAAAGGCGTTGCCACCACTGCGCCCGATGAACTGACGCCCAATCCGCACACGCCGCCGGTCATCATCCAGGATGTCCTCGTCGATGGACACTCACAGCTTACCACCGGAATATTCCCAAAACTTCCGTCCCCAGTCATCGTGCCCCCGGGAAGCGAACGTCTGGAGGTCCGTTTCACCAGCCTCAACCTTGGCGCTCCAGATCGCGCGCTGTTTCGATACCGGCTGGAAGGACACGACAAGAACTGGACCGAGCCCACAACCACGCGCTCAGCCATCTACACCCGTTTGTCGCCGGGCAAATACCAGTTTCACGTGATAGCCTGCAACGAAGACGGCTTGTGGAACGAAACCGGCGCTGCCCTGGCGGTCACCGTAAACCCTCCCTTTTGGCGAACGTGGTGGTTTGTCGGCACAAGCGCATTTGCCCTGTTGGCTTTGGTCTCAGGCACGGTTCATTACCTCTCGACACAACGTCTCCAGCGCCAACTCGATGTTCTTCGCCATAAAGAAGCCCTCGAAGAAGAACGCGCCCGAATCGCCCGTGACCTTCATGACCAACTAGGCGCAAGCCTCACCCAGGTCGCTTTGTTGGGCGAACTGGTCGAATCCGACAGGGACCAACCGGAAGAAGTCAGCGCGCACGCAAAACAAATCTCCCAGACCGCCCGCGAAACAACCCGCGTGCTCGACGAGATCGTTTGGGCCGTAAATCCAGCCAACGATACACTCGACAGCCTTGCGAATTATCTGTGCAAGCACACCCAGGAATACCTCGCTGTGGCAGGGGTCCGATGCAGAATTGACATGCCCTCAGTTCTCGAGCCAATTCCAGTGCCGCCCGACCTGCGACACAACGTGTTCATGGCGGCCAAAGAAGCGGTCACGAACATCGTTCGACATTCCAAAGCCACGGAAACACATTTCCGCCTTGAGACCATCCAGCAATCTCTTGTCATCGAGATCGAAGATAACGGCTGTGGAGTCCCCGGCGTGGACGAAGTCGCAGCGAAAAACCGTCACGGCCTTTCCAACATGCGTCGTAGAATAGAAGACGTTGGCGGCGCATTCTCGATCCGGTCCAAACCTTCCGGAGGCACAATAGTATGTTTCACCATCCCTCTGCCCTCAAAGCCGGAAACGCTTTGACATGCCGTAGGAGTGGAGTAGAGTAACCAGCGTCTGCAATTGGGGTCGTAGCTCAGATGGTAGAGCACCACAATGGCATTGTGGGGGTCAGGGGTTCGAATCCCCTCGGCTCCACCAACCGGTCAGACAGGGATTGACTTCCACAGCGCGGCACAGCAGCAATCGTTCTGCCACAGCAAAAGCAAATGAAGATTCCTCAGGAGCGCGGCCATTCTTGGCCGCCCCCAGCCGGTGAATGTTCGGGCGCCGGATTAGCGTGTTCGAAACTTGTGTACGATCGGCCGCCGGATTGATGCGGCCGGGGACGGCCGCGCTCCCGCAGAGCCCAAACAAAGTGCCTGGCACTCT
>JARYMD010000157.1 GCA_029907285.1 Verrucomicrobiota bacterium
CGTACTCCAAGCGCTTCGCGCCCACCAGCGCCCACTGCAACCACGGCAGCGCCGCGTGCAGTGGGGGCTTGATCAGCGCGCTCTTCCCGGCGACGGAGTCGCAGGGCATATTTTCCAGCCCGGCGTGGCTGAAGGTCCGGGGGGTGGAAGAGCCGGGGGCATTGCCCGTCAGCCGACTTTGGTTCCGGCTACGCCGGGCTGGGAAATATGCGGGCTAGCGTTGTGGGACCTTGCCGGTGGCGGTGTTTTGTCGCCTGAGCGCGGGTTGTTGGCGTGCGCGCTACATAGAAAACCTCACATGGCCGGGTTTTGTGCTGGGACAGGGCTCCTTTGGAGGTGGACGTGTGCGCGCAGCCAGGATTGGAGAGCTTCGAGGTAAAGGTAGATGACCGGCGTGATGTACAGCGTCAGCAACTGTGAAACGGCCAGTCCGCCGACCACGGCCAGGCCGAGCGGTTTTCGGGCTTCGGCGCCAGCGCCGTAACCGAGCGCTATGGGGAGCGTTCCCATCAACGCGGCCATTGTGGTCATCATGATTGGCCTGAACCGGAGGAGGCAACCCTGATGGATTGCCTGTGAGGACGGCAGCCCGCGCCGTTGGGCTTCGATTGCAAAATCGATCATCATGATCGCGTTTTTCTTGACTATTCCGACCAGCATTATCAGTCCCACGAACGAGTAAAGGTTCAGGTCAACGTGGAACAGCATCAGAGTGACCAGTGCGCCGAATCCGGCTGATGGCAGCCCTGAAAGAATTGTAATGGGATGGATGAAACTCTCGTACAGGACGCCGAGTATCAGGTAGATCACGAGAATGGAGAGAAGCAGCAGTATTCCCAAGCCGCGGATCGAGGATTGAAAGACCTGGGCTTGTCCTTGGAATGAGGCGCTGATTGTTGCAGGCAATCGCATTTCAGCAAGAGCCTTGTTGACTTCATCGACGGATGTGCCAAGCGATTTGCCTGGAACAAGGTTGAATGAAATCGTCACGGCCGGAAGCTGTCCGAAATGGCTTACAGTGAGCGGGCCGACTTTCCGTGTGATGGTGGCGAGCGAGTCGAGCCTGACGAGCTTGCCTGAGGATGATCTGACATAGAGGCGCCCGAGAGCGTATGGATCACGCTGAAACTCAGGCAGCAGTTCCATAATGACCCAGTACTGGTTTATTGGGGTGAAGACTGTGGAAACCTGCCGCGACCCGTAGGCATCGTAGAGCGCATTTTGAATCTGTTCGACAGTGACCCCTAGAGCGCGCGCCTTGTCGCGGTCGATTTCAACATGAAGTTGCGGGCTGTTGATCTGCAGGTCGCTTGTTACGTCCTGGAACCCCGGCAGTCCAGCGATGGCCGCCTGCACCTTGGGCGCCCACTGGTACAGCTCGGACAGGTCGGGGCTTTGCAAGGTAAACTGGTAAAGGCTTTTGCTGAACACGCCGCCAATTCTCAACAAAGGCGGGTTTTGAAGGAAAACGTTTATGCCCGGCACCTGGGCCAGTTTGGCTCGCAGTTCTTGAATGACCTGGTCAACATGGGGGCGCCCGCTCGACCGCGGTTTGAGTCTGATCATGATTCTGCCGCTGTTTCCTGTTGCGCTGGGGCCGCCTGCGCCGATTGACGAGCTGTAATTGAGCACGTGCGGGTATTCGTCGAGAATGCGCATGATTGCGAGCTGGTGATCGCGCATTGCCTCGAAGGAAATGTCCTGTGCAGCTTCGGTGACAACGAATATCTGGTTGATGTCCTGGCTTGGGAAGAATCCTTTGGGGATTTTGATGAAAAGCCAGACTGTGCCTGCCAAAACCGCGATGGAAACCGTGACTGTGAGCCTTGGATGCCGCAGCACCCATTGCAGACTTCCGTCGTACATCCGGATCAGCGCGTCAAAGAACTTTTGGGAGACAGCGTATGCATGGCCATGCTTGATTTCGCCCGGCGGCCTGATGAACCGGCTGCACAGCATGGGCGTGAGCGTAAGCGCAACAAAACCCGAAACGAGAACTGCAGTTGCGATTGTCACAGCGAACTCGTGAAGCAAACGGCCAAGAATGCCGCCCATGAAAAGGACCGGGATGAAAACTGCCGCGAGCGACAGTGTCATTGAGATGATTGTAAAGCCGATCTCGCGCGAGCCGCGAAGTGCTGCGGTGAATGTTTGTTCGCCGGATTCGGTGTGCCGCACGATGTTTTCGAGCATGACGATCGCGTCATCGACAACGAACCCGACTGACAGTGTAAGCGCCATCAGAGAAAGATTGTCCACGCTGTAGCCCAGCAAATACATGACGCTGAAAGTCCCAATGATCGACATTGGAAGCGCAAGGCTCGGTATCATTGTCGCTGACAGGTTCCGCAGGAACACGAACACCACAAGAACGACAAGGCACACCGTGAGCATGAGCGTGAACTGGACGTCATGGACCGATTCGCGTATCGATTCCGAGCGGTCGAACCTGATCACGAAATCGATTGCTGCCGGCATTTGGCTGCGCAGCGACGGCATGAGCGCCTTGATATCATCAACCACGCGGACTGTGTTCTCGCCTGGCTGGCGTTGAACTGCGAGGATGATGCTGCGTGTGTTGTTGTACCAGCCGGCCACCTTGTCGTTCTGGACGCTGTCGATCACGCGCCCCAGATGTTCGAGCCGGACAGGCTGTCCCTGTCTGTAGGCTACGATCAGCGGCCGATACTCCGAGGCCTTGAGCAGTTGTCCGCTGACATCGATCGTGTAAGCCTGGTATTTGCCCTGGAGCGTGCCTGCCGGCATGTTCACGTTCCCTTGCGTGATGGCGGAGCGAACCTCGTCAATCCCAATGCCGCGGCTGGCGAGCTTGTCCGGGTCGAGTTGGACGCGGACTGCGTATGTTTGCGCGCCGTAAACGGACACCTGTGCCACGCCTTTGATCATTGAGATTCGCTGGGCGCACAATGTCTGTGCGTATTCATCCACCGCGGAGAGCGGGAGCGTGTCCGATGTCAGCGCGAGATAGAGGATTGGCTGGTCGGCGGGATTAACCTTGCTGTATATGGGGGGCGATGGCATGTCGCGCGGGAGCTGTCTGTTGGCCTTGGCGATTGCGGCTTGGACGTCCTGTGCAGCAGCGTCAATGTTCCGCTCGAGCGAGAACTGAATGGTGATTTGGGTTAATCCCAGCGAACTGATTGAAGATATCGAGTCAACACCTGCAATTGTGCTGAACTGCCGTTCAAGTGGCGTCGCGACTGTGGCAGCCATCGCCTCCGGATTTGCGCCGGGCAAACTGGCTGATACCTGGATCGTGGGGTAATCAACGTTCGGAAGATCACTAACCGGCAGGTACCGGTAGCTTGTCACGCCGAAGAATAAGATCGCCGACATGACCAAGGTGGTCATTACGGGTCGGCGGATGAATAATTCCGGAACACTCATCTGGCCTTGACTGCTGGGATGGATTGATCGGCGGTGGGAACACTCTCCTTGCTGCGACCAGCACCGGAGCTGTTGTTTGGGCCGGGTATGGAGTTTTGGGTCACGCCGCTTTGGCTGGCCGAGTCCGTGGCAGGTGCGTCAGCTCCCACTGGTTCAGACGGCGGTCCTTGGCCTGCTCTTGCTGCAACTGGGTCAATGAGCTTGACCTTCGAGCCTGCCACCAGCCGCAGATGACCGTCGGTGACGACACTTTCGCCAGGCGAAACGCCTTCGGTCACCACAGTGTAGCCGGCCCACAGGGCGCCGGTGCGCACGGACCTTTTGGCGACAGTTTGGTCGCTGTTGACAACAAAGACGAAGTCACCATTTTGGCTTGCCTGGATGGCCTGGGACGGCACGACCGTTGCGTTTGACAAAGCGCCCACCCGCAATGTGACGGTAACAAACTGGCCGGGCCACAACTCCTCATCGTTGTTCTGGCAGACGGCCCTGAGAAGAACCGTCCCGGTTGAAGTATCAACCTCATTGTTGATTACGGCCAATTCGCCTTTGACAGATCGAGCACCGGTTTCCGGCAGGGCGATATCGACCTGCAACGGGCCGTTTTTCGCTGCGCGCCGTATATCGAGCAGCGATTGTTCCGGCACAGCAAAATCGACGTACACAGGGCGTATCTGGTTGATGATTGCGAGGGTTGTATCATTGTTTCTCACCATTGCGCCCTCGTCCACGAGTCTCATGCCGACGCGCCCGCTGATCGGCGCGTATATTGAGCAAAATGAAAGTTGGAGGCTGGCAAGATCAAGAGCCGCCTTGTCAGCGGCGACTGTGGCACGGAGAGTGGCGGCCTTTGCCCGGTTGGCATCGATCTGCGAAGCAGGAACAGCTTTCGTGCCAGCCAGCTCATCGGTGCGCCGCATTTCAATCTCCGCGTTTTCGAGCGATGCCTTGTCACGTTCCAGGATTGCAGCTGCCTGGTCTCTTGCAGCCTCGAACAGCCGAGGGTCGATTTGGACCAGCAGGTGCCCTTGGTTTACATGGGCGCCTTGCACGAAGGCGATCTTGGCCACCTGGCCGTCCACGCGGGATTTGACGGGCACGGAGGCATATGCGCGCACCGTGCCGATGGCGCGCAGCTCGATCGGCACGTTCCTGCTGATGGCAACTGCGGCGGTCACCGGCACAGGTTGCCCGGCGCGGTCGGCTCGAGGTTGAGAATCGGATCTGCGACTGCAGCCAACAACAATCGAAACGCACATTGCGATCGACACAGCGCAGCGGCAGGTGCGGCCGTTTCTAATGTGAGGTAACGCGATGCTGTTCATTTGGTGCTGTTGATGAATTGACAACGGAGTCATGGTCCCAACCGCCTCCGAGCGCCTTGTACAGGGCCACGAGGTTTTCACTGATGGCAGTTTGCGATTGAATTAGAGCGTCTTCGTTTTCGAAAAGTGTGCGCTCGGCAAGAAGGACATTCACGAACTCACCGAGTCCTTTTGTGTACAGTTCGTTCGCGAGCTTGAGCGCGCGGCGGCTTGATTCGACCGAGCTTTGGAGCAGGTCAAAGCGTTCCTTTTCTCTGGCGTATGACGTCAAAGCGTTTTCCACCTCTTCAATTGCAAGCAACACGGTTTGTTCGAACGCGGAAAGGGCTTGTTCCTGTTGAGCTGTCTGGGCGTTGATTTGAGCGCGCAAACGCGGGAACTCCAGCAGCCGCCATCGAATGGACGGCCCGGCAGACCACATCTTGCTGTTGGGTGATACAAGGTTCTCGGTGTCCAAGCTCTGATAAGCTGCGGACCCGCTGAGGATGAACTTTGGGAACAACTCTGCGGTTGCCACGCCGATCCTGGCCGTAGCTGCCGCCAACTGGCGTTCGCTGCGACGGACATCCGGACGTCTTCGCAACAGATCGGCAGGCAGTGTGTCCGGAATTCCGGGAGGAGGCGACGGAATCCGGGCGTCGGACGACAGCTCGCTGACCAGCAAAGACGGCTCCTGTCCGAGCAACACGGCGATGCGGTTTATCGTGCGCCTCACGGTTGTCTCGAGTGTCGGCACCTTTGCTTGCGTCGAGGCCAAAAGGGCCTCCGACTGTGCAACGCCGAGTTCGCTTGCAAGGCCTTTTTCGAAGCGCAGTTTTGTTATCTCCAACATTTCCTGCTGGACGCGGATGTTTTCCGCTGCGATCGACAGCCGCCTTTGAGTGCCGCGCAACTCGACATAGTTTCTACCCAGCTCAGCAAGGAGCGAAACCAGGACCGCACGCAGGTCTTCTTCGACCGCCTGCAAATCCGCGCGCGCAGCTTCCAATGCCCGGCGTTTTCCCCCAAACAGATCAATTTCCCATGACGCATCAAAACCCGCCTGGTAGGTCTCGGTATCAATCAAACGCACGGGGAAAGCAAGAGCGTTACGGCTGCGCCGCGCATTCATGTACGAGGCGCTTGCGCCAATCGTCGGGAGAAGGTCGGCCACAGCAGCACCTCGCAGGGCGTGGGCTGTTCGCACGCGAGCAGCCGCCATTCGAAGTTCCCGATTGGAGACAATCGCGCGCTGCACGAGCGAGTCGAGGAGGGGGTCGTTGAGGTTCTCCCACCACCGCGCCAGTTTCGCGTTGGCCGAGGCGGACGCAGTGAGGTTTGTTTCTGTCCATGCCGGCGGCACCGATGGACGCGGCGGGTGATAATCCGGGCCCACGCTGCATCCGACAAAAGCGAGGGTCGTTGCGAAAACTGGCACGCACCGTAGAAGAGTCATAGGAACCTTTACGATGTCGGTGGACACGCGGCGAAAGCCCGATGCACAGCAATTCCCAGCAATCTCCCTGTCGCAGTTTTCATGCAAATGCGTTCGAAGATTTGCCCGGCCACCGCAAATTGCCAGGTCGTCCACGACTTTTGCCCTCAGATTGTTCAATCGCGAATCTCAGCCTCCTGTTTGCCATGGGCGGCGAAGCCGCCTTGGCCAGTGTGCGGAGCGACAGAGCGGCCTTCGTCCGACCAACACCGTTGTCCCGGGCAGAGCGTTCGATTGTGGCTGCGCCACACCGAAACTTTCGCGGTGTGTCGATCGGCACAATTGATTGCATGCGCAACGCCATGTGTTTGACGAGCGCCGAGCATAATGGACAACCCAATACAAACCAATGCAATTCAGCGCGCTTGGCTCCGTGAAGACGCCGGCCTGCAGGTCCGGCCGTGCAAGTTCAGCGTTGCTCGTTGAGTGTCGAACCGCGAAATACACCGAATACACGAAAGAAACCTTGTGACAAACAACCACGGCGGCATCAATCAGCCGACCGATAGCACAACCCGTTTCGATCACACGAATCCGGCGCCCGAACATTTACCGGCTGGGGGCGGGCAAAAATGCCCGCGCTCCCGCACGGCGGGTCGGCTACGCTGAAACTCCGAAACTCCGAAACTCCGGCCTTCGAAACTCCGGATTGGCGCGGGTTTGCTGCGCCCGGGAATCTCACCGGAATGAAGCGCTTTGGCAATTGATCTGGCGCGGCATTCTTGTGCCAAGGAGCCTGGCAGCGGTTTTGTTCCTGCTTAAAAAGCTTGAAGTTCGGAGGAAGGCAGGACATGATTGCTTTAACGTTTTGTGATCATACCCATGCAGACTCATGTTGGACAAGTAATCGATCTGCTCGATCCCAGCCAGAACAGTATTCTCAACATGACCGCTGAGGAAGCGCGCCAAAGACTGTTCGCCGATTTGCCTGAATCCGTGCTTGGAATCAAAGGGTCGTTTGCTCTTGTCGCAAGACGCGGAACGGAAGTGCGAATGGCGAGGTCATTGGACAGGCCGATGCGATATTTTCTCGCGAAACGGGGCGAGGGACCGGCGCTGATTGTTTCGGACCGGATCGACGCGATTCGCGGCTGGCTGGAGAACGCGGGGCTGGGCGATCAGTTTCATCCGAGCTATACGCGCATGGTGCCGGCTCATTACGTTGTTCAAATTCAACTTGTGGGTTGTCCGGATCCTGAACCCACGTACACGAGGTTTTTCACGCCGAAGCGGGATTCGCTGCCGGCCGACCTTGATGAGATCGGGCGGAGGTACATCGGCGCCGTTGCGAATGAAATTGCAGATTGGCTGATGACCCTGCCTGCTTCAGAACCTGTTGGTGTTTGCTTTTCCGGCGGGATAGACAGCGGTGCGGTGTTTGTCGTGACAGAGCATGTTCTGCGCAAGCTGGGGATGAACCCGGCGAGATTGAAAGCATTTACGCTGACGTTTGGCGATGGTCCGGACCTCGAGCAAGCCAAGCGCTTCCTCGAGAAGATCGGCATGGCGTTCTATCTCGAACCAATCGAAGCAAGCCTCAATGAACTCGACGTCGCTGAGACGGTTCGTGTGGTTGAGGATTACAAGCCATTGGACATCGAGGCGGCTTCGATGGCGCTTGTGCTGTTCCGCGGCATCCGCAGGCGGTACCCGGACTGGCGTTATGTGATCGATGGCGAAGGCGGAGACGAAAACCTCAAGGATTACCCCATCCATGAGAATCCGGAACTTACCATTCGGAGCGTTGTCAACAATCTGATGCTTTATCATGAAGGCTGGGGCGTTGGCCGGATGAAACACTCACTCACATACAGCGGTGGGTTGAGCAGGAGCTACACGCGGACATACGCCACGGCGCGGCGATTTGGCTTCATGAATTTCAGCCCGTTCACACGGCCGAGCGTCGTTGAAGTGGCGGAAGGCATCCCGTTTCAGGCACTGACCAGAATGTCAGAAGACAAGCTCTATGCGCTCAAAGGCGAAATTGTCGGCCGCGGCGTTCGAGCTGTAACTGGCGTTGACATGCCGGTGTTTCCGAAACGGCGATTCCAGCACGGAGCAACACGCGAGGAGTCCATGAGAGCAAAGATTCCTGCTCGCGAAACAGACTTACGCCGCCAATTCCTTGCTTTGTGTGAGCGATGAGCAGGGGGATTGATTCCTATCCGTCAACAAGGCCCGGGAGAGACCGCTGGATTCTCAGACACCGTTCGCCGCGCGCCACGGTCGATCCGTGGCGGCCGATCTCCGTAGCCATCGAGAACGAGCCGTCGGTGAACGGCGGCATCGAGCGCGTGCTGGTAATGATCCTTGCGGGCAGCGAATGTCCGTGGCGGTGCGTGATGTGCGACCTGTGGAAGAACACGATCGCCGAACCAATGCCGCAAGGAGCTGTGCCGGCACAGATAAACGCCGGATTGGCGGTTGTCCGTGGCAGGCCGGAAGCAAGCGATATTGGGGCTGTTAAAATCTACAATAGCGGAAGTTTCTTCGACAGGCGCTCTGTTCCACCGGCTGACTATCAAGCCATCGCACGGTTGGTCGGCGGTTTCCGCAGGGTCATTGTCGAATGCCATCCGAATCTTGTGGACACCGCTGTGCTGAAGTTTCGCGATCTCATTCAAGGCAAACTGGAAATTGCCATGGGACTCGAGACCGCCGACCCGGATGTGCTGGTCAAATTGAACAAGCGCCTTACGCCGGCTCAATTCGCGCGCAGTGCGCGGTTTCTGGTGAACAACGGGATCGATGTTCGCGCTTTCGTTCTCATTCAACCGCCATTCACAAGACCCGAAACTGCAGTTGATGACGCTGTTGACTCGATGCATTTTGCGTTTAACTGCGGCGCGTCGATCGTGGCGTTGATACCAACGCGCGCCGGAAACGGCGCTATGGAAGAATTGGCTGCCACTGGAGATTTTGTCAGGCCGCGGCTGGCGACTTTTGAGAAAGTCCTTGAGACTGCAATTCAAAGCCGCAGAGGGCGGGTGATTGCTGATCTCTGGTCATTGGAACAGTTTGCAGATTGCCCTGCATGTTTTGGCGCGCGGCGGTCGCGCCTCGAGAAAATGAATCTGACGCAGTCGATCCCGCCCACTGCAACCTGTAGCGTATGCGACGGATGTTAGCGATGCTCTGTTGCAGGCAAGCCTTGTGTGGTGCTAATCCGGCAGTCTGGCCTGAATAACGGCCCGACAAAGTGTCTGTCCCGAATGTCGCTTAGATTAGGCCCTTGATTTTCGCGGGTTGTTTTTCCAGTAACGGTTGCGGTGCGGG
>JARYMD010000158.1 GCA_029907285.1 Verrucomicrobiota bacterium
GTTCCGGCCGGGTTCTCGTGCGAAGCAGGCCGGGTTTCGGGCTGGAGCTGATTGTCCAGTGCCAGCTTCGCCATCATGCCTGCAAAATTGGCTTCGATGCCTTCTTTGCTGAGCTTGTCGCATTCGAGGCCGCGGCCTGATGCGGGGGCGGGCGCGTTCTCGACACCGGTGCTCGTATGGCCAAGGCGAAGGATGGTCCAATGTCCGTCGGGCACCTCCCATGTCAGGCGGCCAGCCGGGTCCATCTTGACTGTAAGATCGACGATCCTGTCTGGAGAAATCGAAGATTCCGGCGGCAACTCCTGCTGTGTCATGCTCGGCCCCGGGCCGATATCGAACATGGCTTTGGCGCGAATGCCCGGGATGCGGAACTCGCCAACCTTGGGGAAAGCGAGCACTGCAATGTCGCGGTAAAACCCTGCGACGGCTTGTGGCTGTGGGAGTGTGATTTCGCATTTTGTGGGGCCGACAACATTGGTTTCGGCCCAAACGACCTTCTACATGGATTGTTCGGGCTTGATCCAAGGGCCGCCGCTTCCGTTCCATCCGGCGTCGTTGTTCATCTTCACCTCGAGCCCGAGTCGGCGCGCTTCAGAGTGGACATGCCTGAACAGGTCCCGCCATTTCTGGCTCATGAAATCGACAGGCCCAACCGGCGCGCCCTGGTCAACTTCCATGATCAACACCCCGCCGATTCCCACGCGTTTCATGGCTTCGAGGTCGGCGGTGATGCCGTTGCTGGAAATGTTGCCGTTAAGCCAGAACCAGTACACCCACGGCCGGCAATCCGAAGGCGGCTGGACGAAACCGGTTTCGAGGCTGCCGGCTCCGGCGCATGGCAAGGCCAGCAATACGAGGCACATCAAACGACGCAAGTTGTTCATGAGCAGTTCAACAATCAGTTCGGCGACACGATGTCCGCATTGGCAAATCATCTCTAGCGCAAACCAACGGGTATCCAGAACATCCCTTTGCATCTGCCAAGAGCCGCACCGGCGCGGCCGCCTTATGCACGGCGAGGGAAACTTATACGGACGAATTAACCAAACTCGCTGCCTGGAAACCTGCGCCAATATGAACGATTTCCCAATAGAACCACACAAAGCGGGATAGCCATCGCGAAAATATCACCGCCTCACCAGACTGAAGAACCCAACGCCGCATTTGGCCTAGGTCCCCGAACTGCGGCTCGCGCAAGAGCGGTTCTTATCTGGACAGCAACACAACACGGTACAGGCGCAGGCCTGACGTATGCCTCAACTGATCCGTCACCTCGACAACAGCGTCTTGGGAAAGTGCAGGCACCTCGGCGAAGGGCACCCACGTCCCTGTCCCAATTGCATCGGCAACTTCGACAAGGTACGCGTGCCCAGCGATACCATAAAAACGCAAGCGCAGAACGTCATTGGCCACTCCGATTTCATTAAACGACAAAACGCTTTGAGGGTCATGCGGCGAAGTGCCCGCCAAGTATTCTTCGAGGTTGGTCAACCCGTCGCCGTCCGAGTCAATCGCAGCATCAGCCGGATCGTGCGGGTCGAGCTGATTTGCGATCTCCCATGAGTCTGGCATTCCGTCTCTGTCCGAGTCGGGTTCGGGCTGGATTTGGTTTGGCGCGCCCGGGGTTGGAGTTTCAACGAATCTGACAACACTGTTGCTTCCGTCTGGGAAACGCCCTTCTGAAACCCCGTCGGTTTGCGGGCCGAACATGACAGCGTCTATGAGCGCACCGGATTCAGTGAACAGCCCGATCTGTTCGCCATTGGCGGCGAGTTTGAAGTTGACGTGGTTTGCGCCGCTGCCCGCATTACCGTCCGCCACGAACTTCACGTACGCATGCGGGCCGGTGCCGATAAATGACAAAGCGGAAAGCTTGTGGCGCGTGCGGTCAGCAAGATCGTCAGTCAAGAACAGCCCGCTGATGTTGACGGGCTGTTTGCCCGGGTTGTAAAGCTCGAACCAGTCCTCGCCCTTGGTGGGCGCAGCCATCCATTCGTTTATTCGCAACAGGAAAGGATTGCCGGTCAGCAACGGCTCATTGTCGGCCCCAAAAGTTGGCATGGTCAGGGTCCAGTTCCCCGTCCCATGTCCGGTTCGCCCAATCGACAGATCGGTCACCTGAAGTCCGAATCGGACCGAATCAACCGGTGTTATTGTGTCGGTCGGCGCAAACAATATCAGCGTCCCGCCGCTGGCTGGCAGATCAAAGCCGATGTTTGTTGCAGTGGCCGGGGATGAACCCTCGCATTCCATGACAAGGAATCCGTTTGCAGGAATGACAGAGCCCGCAGGGAACACGTATCGGCGCGGATTGCTTGAGTCGTCGGTCAATGACCATCCTGACAGATCAACATCGCGCGGCGAAATGTTGGCCAACTCGAGGTAATCCGGCGTTTGCCCGGCAGGGTTTGTGAAAGACCCGTTGCTTGCGAGGATTTCGTTCAGCCTGACCGGCAGTGACTCATCGACTGTATTCGTAATGTGCAGAATGGCATCGAGCCGGATGGAGAAGATGACGTCTGCACTTGAGGTGTCACGCTGGTGCACTTCAACAGCCAACGTGTTGATTCCTTCGCGCAGCAAACCCGGAGCAATGTCATAGGGCCCCGACAACACCGCGTTGTTCACGGTCGAGTCAGCTCGCGTCGAATACACCGGGTTGTTGGTGGAAATGTTGACAAGGTGGAGCAAGGACCCGTTGAGCCAAAGCGCGGCGCCGTCGTCGATGTACGTTTGCAATTGAAGCCGAATGCCCGGCGCGTTGGTCGGGCATAGGAACCGCGTGCGGAAATAGTAAGTCATTTTGCCTATGGCAAGCTGAGTCCGCAACGGAAGCGCGGTTGCGTCTGGGTCGCGGCCGAACGGGGCCTCGCCGGTTGGCCAGCCACTGTCGTCGAATGATTCCTTGCGCCACTCGGTGCCGGCGTCGCCGTCTTGCCAGTATTTCCAGACATTGGTCAGTGAGACCAAAGGAAGCGTGAGAGTAACGATCTCGCCCTGATGGCTGGAGCCCGGGTTGGCACTGCCGGGGGTTGGATTGTCAAAGTGCGCAAAGACAGCAGCCCCGTCCGGGCTGCGGCCCTGTGATGTATCGGGCGTTTGCGGCCCGTACATCACGCAATCGATAATCCTCGTCACTGAACCTTTGTCGTCGAGTTCGACAAGACTTATCGCGCCGTCCTCGGCGTTCAATTTGAACGACAAATGGTCTCCCCCGCGCCTTGGGTTGCCGTCCGCGAACAGTTTTGCGAACCCTTCCGCTGCGATGTAACTCAGCGGCGGAAATGAAGCGCCCGGCGGAGCAGGATACCCGACCACGGGACAAACAGGATGGTCGCTCAAATGCAGCCCTGAAAGTTCGACCGGGAAAGCAGCGGTGTTGAACAGCTCGATGAAATCGTCGCGGAATACCACGCTTGAAGCTGGCAACCACTCGTTTATCCGCAACGCATCCGGGTCGGCAGTTGGCTGGAGTCGATTCGGCTGACCGAATGTCGGCTGGGTCAGTTTCCATGTTCCGTCCGCCATGCGGCCGATCGACAGGTTTGGAATCTGAAGTCCCCATGAAACCATGTCCAGCAATCTGCCTCCGTTCTCCGACGCATCGAACAGAAACAGTGTTTCCCCCGTTTGCTTCAGTGTGAATCCGAGCCGCGGCAAGACTCCTGCGCCCTGCCGGCCGCCGGCGAGCACGACGTATCCGCGCGGCGGAACAACTGTATGTGGAGGAAATACAAATGCGTATGGGTGCGCCATGTCCGTGGTGATTCCGACGCCGCCAATGTCGAGTTCGGCATCGCTGTCATTGTACAATTCAACAAGGTCCGGCGTGTCATTTTCCAGCACGATCGTGGTGTTCGAGGCAAGGATTTCATTGAACCTCAACCCAGGCTGCGGCGGGGGTGTGTACCCAGGGTCCACGACCCACTCGCGCGACAGGGTCGTCGTTGCATCCTCGCCGTATTCGGCATCGTTTTGGTCATGGCCGGAATCGCGGAGGCCGATGGCTTCGACGACGTGTCTTCCGCGAGCAAGGTTTGCCAATGCCAGCGGCTCGGACAATGGGATCAATTCACTCCACGGCCCGTCGTCCAAACGCCACTTGTAATGTGTGTAACCCGCACCATTGGGCCACCCGGCAAGCGGTATCCCAAAAGCCGCAAAATTCGGCTTCACGGCCAGCGTCGCCATGGTTTCTGGTGTGCGGCTGGCAGGTTCACCCGTGATATAGGCTCCGGGTGGAACGACGGCGCCGAGGTCGCGCTCGCCGTCGATGGCGTTCTTTGCCGGCGAGCCGGGGCGCAGGCTCAGCCAGTTCCACATGACCTGTGCGTCGGCCCACGACTCGAACAGCGTTTCATCAAGACGCGGCACATGAACAAACATGGGGTCTGCAATTATGTTGCCTGAACCCGGGCCATTCCATTCCACCGGCAACAGGTTCGTGTTCAGCGTGACAGCCGCCGCTGTGTGATTGCGGACGAGCTTCTCGATATCGTACACGATGTTCCCATGGAGGAACATTCCTGCCCCCTCGGCGGTTCCTTCGTCGGCAAGGCAAATGACTGCGCCATCGGTGTCCAGCCCGCCAACGTGTGATTGGTGCACAATTGTGTTGTTCAGCAACACATAGAAATTGCCCTGCTTCGCCATGGCGGCCTGATCGCAGTCGAAAAAGATGTTTCTCACGATTGTGATTTCCGAAGTCCGGCCGCTGTCGCTTCCTCCGCTGACGCCGCTGGAAGTGTCGGGCGACCCGTTCTTGTGCGCGTGCAGGAAAATGTTGCCTTCGATCCACGCATCCGTGCCGTCGAGGTCAAGGTGATCATCCGAAGTCCCGGCAAAAACATTGTTTATGAACTCGACAATTGGGCCGTCGGGCCTGTTGCCACCGGTGAAATCGATCACGTCACTGTACCCGGTTGTTGCGCCGAAGAAGTTTCGGCGAAACAGCCCGCGCCCGCCGGTTTTGATGCCGCCGGCGCCATGCACCAACTCGAAAGCCGCACTGGCGGTCGGAAATTCGCAGTTTTGCACAACGAACGATGAGTTGTCGAGTGACAGGTACTGCCGATCCGTAGTGCCGAATGTGACGTGATCAAGGAACACTGTGCCCCCAGCCGAATGGACCGCAGTCGAGCCGTACCCTTCAAAATGCGCGTGCGAAATCCGCGTTTCCGGCGAGCCCACCGAGCCGTTCACGGTGAGTCCGTTCCACCTGCCGCTGCCAGGCATACTCACAAAACAAATCGGCGCGAACTGTGTTCCCTCAGCAACGAGGCGGGCGCCGTCGGCTATCACCAACTCTGCGCCGGACTGGAAACAGATGGTTGCGCCGGGCTCGATGACCAAATTGGCGCCGCTGCTCACCACAAGACGTCCGCTGACAACATACGGGCCGCCGCCAGCAGCAAGGGTCGTGTAGCTCGAAATCGTGCCGGTCACAGGTGCCGGTGTCTTATTTTGACACCAGACCACGGCCCACCGGCGCGCGATTTCCTCCGCGTTAGCGTCGAAGGCTTGCACCAGAATCCGGTTAAGCCCGGGACGCAGGGGAATGCCACTGATTGCCCACGAAGCATTCCATGCGGTCCACTGGGCCTGTTGTCCGTTCACCGTGACGGATCGGGTTTTGACTGCGGGAGCGAGCCCGGCGAGGTCTATTGAAAGACTGCTGGTCCACGGATAGCCGTTTGTCACGGGCGGCAGATTGGCGACGCTGATAGACTTGGGTATCTGGCTCAGGACATAATCCCGCCGCGCAGCGGCGAAGCTCTTGATGGTTGTGATGACGCTTTCCGGCGCCAGCCCTGCCAAGGTCTGGTCAACCAAAGCGTCGAATGTCTCGGAACGAAAGACGGTGTCGGCGAGTGTCTCCAGCGTATGGTAATAGATCGGCGCGAAGTCGGGGTGTTTCATGAACCTGGCAATTTGGGGATTGGCGTTCATTCTGAAGAGACTGTCGGTGACATTGCCGGGTGTGTCGCCGACATTCAGGATTGTGTCCAGGTCGTACGGAAGCACCTTGAAACGGCTGTCAACCTGCCCACTGTACAGGAAATAATCGTCACCTTCGCCGGTGCCGTTGTTGCCGTTGCCAAGATTGGTCTCTTTATTGTCAACGAGCGTTTCCAATGCGAAATAAAGCATCCATTCTTCGACATCGACCACCCGCCGCACCGCATCTGCGTATGTTTCGTCGGGTTCGTTGTCCAGCACCCGCGTCAGCTCAATCAAATCCCGCCAATCGTCTTCGCTTGTGTTTGTCTGCTTGAAGTAATTAAGGCGGTAAGGCGCAGTGTCCTCACCTTCGTAGTGGAGGTCGGCGCCATTACCCGAAATCCGAGTTCCGCGGTAGAGATTGCCAGAGCTGTCGTTCGGAAACACGTGCGCAGCAAACTCGCTGTTCAGAACCTCGTTGGCAGCGTAGAATCCGTACGATGGCGAGCCCGAGGTCGCAAGAGAAACGCCGTTCAGGCAAACCCGCGACGGGCGTGACGATTGCGCTGGCAACCCGGCTCGCCTGTACAGGACGCTCCCAAACAACTGCGCCGGTGGATACTGCGAATTCAGGTTGATTGCTGCGACCGACTTCCACAATTCATCGCTTCTGAAGTTCACCCGGAAGCTCTGAGGACGCTTGCTTCGGCTTCCGTTGCCGCGGTTTCGGATATCGACAAGGTACCTGATTGTCACACCTGAGCCGTCTATGCTGATAAATGTTCCGTTGAACTCCGCATGACTCCGAGTCTGATCAGACGTCGGGAATGGTGCCTCAGGACTGTTTCTGTTGATTTGCTTCAGCTCTTCGACATCCACTTGCCTCAAAATGAGCCTGTATTCGGGCAGATCAGTTGCGGGCACCGAGTCATCGACCTGGTACAAAAAGTTCGCCCGTTGTTCGAACGCGCCATCGACAAGCACCGGCGCCGGATAGGTCCGGCTGTTCCCAAGCGCGTCCGCAGCTTCAAAGTAAAACTCGATTATTGTTCCATTTGGGTAAGGCGGAATCGTGGCTGCAAACACTCCGTCGCCGGCCACGCCATCGTCGTGTGCGCCATCGTCAAACATCGGTGTTTCAAGGAATTGATCGTGGCCGTCCACTCGATAGCGAAGTCGAGCGTCGATGCCGGTCTTAAGTTCGTCGATGATCCGCACCGACAATGTGACAGGATCGTCTGACCGCGGAAGCAAAGGGAACTGTCTCGGCTCAAGAATCATCGGTGGAATGTTCGAAGAAGCGATTGAGTTTGCCTTGCCCGGGGTTCCATTTGTCACCGTGCTCGGTCCCCAGTTTTGTCCGTAATCATTGGGCAGAGCCGGGTTTCGGACTTCGAGCGACGACCCGCCGCCCTCGGCAGCCGAATGCCAGTCCAATCCACGGTGACCGTGGTCAGGCGCTCGCAACACGCGTGTGCTCCAATCGCCTGCGTCGGCATATCGCACTGCATCAATCCGCTTGCCGCTCGCATCGACCAGCTCAATCAACTGGCCGCTGTTGCTCAAAATGCCGTCCCAGCCTCCAACCACGTTCGTCACATCGGGATGCACAGAACGAAACACGGCAAGGTCCGCTGCCACAACAAGATATCCACCCGGGGGAATTTGGACCTGCGGAAACGTGAACCGAACGCCGGTGGTGAACCGCCACCCGGTCAAATCCACCGGTTCACTGCCCGGATTGTGCAGCTCGATGAACTCTTCCTTGGTATTCTCGCTTGCGGGCCTGTACATCAGCTCCGAAATGCAGACCTGATCAGGCGCCGCTTCGAGAATCCCAGATGCGATAAAAAAAACCAGCCCAAACCCTGCCAGTGTGTTTTTCACAGAAGCCATGGGCCCCATTCGACACCCCGTAACAGACAAAGTCATATAAGTAAGGCGGTGATTGCACGCCCGGTCAGAACAACCCTCTCGGTCCTGCCAACGAAGCACCTAAACCGGTCCGAACGCCTTTCACCTCAACAGGCAGCATTCTCCGCGCCAGCCCGGTCGCCATTCCATCATACTCATTTGAATCGACCACAGTACTTGGGGAGGCTCAACCTGAGATGTGCAACATGCGGCGCCATAATGCCCGACTCGTGATTGGCCCCTCGGCACGCGGCTCGCCTCGCCAAAATGTGTCCGCTACGCGGGCACTTCTTTCTTTTGCAAAAAGCTCACCGTGACTCTTCACGGAAGCATAACAGACTCTTGCTGATCAGCAGGCAAACTTGTGCCGGCCATCGAATCTCATTTGGCTTGAGCTTCAGACCGCTTTTCCCCACGCTCACCTCTCATCAAGACACCGAGTCGAATCATTGGATTCCCTGCCAGCCCTGCACCAAGCGCGCGTGAGCACTACATCGATTGGCTGCGCGTGATAGGGACAGGGACTGTATTCGTGTTTCACTGCGCGCGGTTTTTCAATCCGGAGGACTGGCATGTCAAAAACCCGGAAAAGAGCGAGGCAATGGGCGTTCTGGTGGGGTTCCTGGTTCACTGGTTGATGCCCCTGTTTTTCATTCTCTCGGCGATCAGCTTTCGTCATGCATTGAGCCGAAAGACCAACCGCGAGTATATCCTTGATCGAATGTGCCGATTGGGAATGCCGCTTGTGTTTGGCACGTTGGTTCTCATCCCGCCCCAGGTGTACATTGAACGCATCACCCACGGGGGCTTCAACGGTTCATTCATTGATTTTCTGCCGCACTATTTTGACGGCTGGTACGGGTTCGGGGGGAATTTCGCGTGATGGCGCTCCATTTGTGGTACCTCGAAGCGTGCGGCTTGGATTCTTCGAGCCCCTTCTTGGTTCGCGCCAATGAGGCCGTGTTGCCATTCTAAGTTTTGCACCAGACAGTAATTGTGACACTGGCTTTTCTGTTGATCGGCTGGAAGGCCCCAATTGCGGCGAAATACTTCGTGCTGGCGGCCGGTTCCTTTGCTGTGATTCTGGCGGTTTATCAAGGGGCGATTTCTCGGTTCAGAATCCTGCGGTTCTTTTTTGGGATGCGGTGAACTGCGACCTTGGCCCGCAACAAAGGCCTTTATCTCGCCGTGAGCATTCGGGTGCGGCTGCGCCGCGCTGCCTACAAGGTGGAATGTCAGACCCCGGTAAAACCAAGCTTCTTGTCTGGATCCATTTGCAACTTCACTGTCCCCTCAATTGCCCGAATCGAGTTGTCATGGGCGCCCCGATGCGCCCGGCTTGACCGGACGAGCAGCATTGAGTTCGGCCCAAATATCGTGTCTGTCACTCTATTGCTCTGCCCGCGCCAAACCCTCCGCCAACCCCTCACAACGATCCCCGGGAACTTCACTCACTACGCCACAAGGCCAGTCCAGGCCGGCTCGACGGCGCCACCACAATATCGCGTCTGTCACTCTATTTGCTTTGCGAACGCCGAAACCCCGCGCACCGCTCACAACACTCTTCGGAAACTTCACACATC
>JARYMD010000159.1 GCA_029907285.1 Verrucomicrobiota bacterium
TCACCTCGAAGGCATCTTCGAAGACAACGAACACACCGTCCTCGGCGAGCTGGTCCATGAACATGCCGATTTCCCAGGCTACGAGGTCGCCAAGGGCATCCTTGTGTGGCGCGCCCTGCCGATTTGGTCCGATCGCCTCGGGCTTTCCGGCAAATGCGACATCGTCGAAGCCGAATTCCATTCGGCCCCGGATTCGGCATCGGCAATCTCAAATCTGAAATCCCTCAAGCCGGTCGAATACAAGAAAGGCAAACGCCGCCGTTTTTCCAACGACGACGCCCAGCTTTGCGCACAAGCGCTGTGTCTCGAGGAAATGTTCGGAATCCCGGTCGAACGCGGCGCAATTTTCCACGCCGAAAGCAAACGGCGGCGCGAAGTGGAATTCACGCCCGAGTTGCGCGCCATGACCGAGCAGGCCATTGCTGACCTTCACGTTTTGTTGGGCCAATCTCAAGTCCCGGGTTCAATCCCCCAACTCCCAAAAGCCCTGTACCGGCCCGCTTGCGAGGAATGCTCGCTGTTCGAGATATGCATGCCCAAAGCGATCGAAAACGAACAAGCAACATCCAGACATGCAAAACGGCTGTATGAAATCTGAGTTGCCAAATCGCGCACAACCGCGGACATAGCCCAAAACACACTCTATCTGACGACGCCCGGCACGTATGTCGCCCGTGATCATCTCACGCTGTTGCTCGAAGTGCCGGTTTACCCTCCGGACCTCTCGCCCGAGGAACGAACTCGGGACCGCGCTGTTGACTGCCGCAAGCTCTCCTTGCCAATCCACAATCTCGAGTCAATCTGCGCATTCGGGCAGATAACCATCAGCCCGCCCGCACTCGGTCTCTGTTGGGAACATGGCGTTGCAGTGAATTTCCTCACCGAAACCGGTTACCTCCAGGCCAGATTGACCGGCGTGGCCGACACCAGTGTTGTCCTCCGACGCGCCCAATTCCGTGCCGCCGACGATCCTGTCCGCGCCGCAGCAGTTGCCAGGCAAATCATCGCCGGCAAACTCCAAAACAGCCGCAACTCCCTCCTCCGCGCCGCCCGCGAAACAGAGTTTGCCAACGATCGCGCCCAATTGACAACCGCCACCGACGCCTTGGCACGACAGCTCCAGGAACTCGCCCGCTGGACCCCGGATGATCTCCGGCAAGCCGGAGCTCTCGACGCCCTGCGCGGCGCCGAAGGCATGGGCTCGACCACCTACTTCGGCGTCTTCACCCTGATGCTCAAACAACAGCGCGACAGCTTTGCATTCGTCAGCCGCACACGCCGGCCGCCCCGCGACCGCATCAATTGCCTGTTCAGTTTTCTCTACGCCCTCGTGCGGCACGATTGCATAGCCGCGCTCACCAGCGTCGGACTGGACCCGTTCGTCGGTTTCCTCCATGCACAACTCCCAAACCGGCCCGCCCTTGCGCTCGATTTGATGGAGGAGTTCCGACCGTGGCTGGCCGATCGCCCGGCCGTCACCCTGGTCAACCGCCGGCAAATCGGCCCCGAGCATTTCCTCGTGCGCGAAGGCGGCGCCGTCGAATTCACCGATGCCGGACGCAAGACGGTCATCACCGCATATCAGCAACGCAAGCAGGAAAAACTCGGCCATCCGCTCCTCGAACAGGAGTTTCGCATCGGCCAGTTGCCGTTCGTGCAGGCGCGCATTCTGGCGCGATGCCTCCGCGGTGACTTGACCGATTATCTGCCTTTCGTCCCGAAATAGGCTTATGCTGATTCTGATCACCTACGACGTTTCCACCGTTGACAAGGCCGGTCAGCGCCGGCTCCGCCGCGTCGCCCGGGCGTGCGCCGACTACGGCGTGCGCGTCCAAAAAAGTGTTTTTGAATGCCAGGTGGGCCAGACCGAATGGGCATTGCCGCACGACCGATTGCTCCGCGAAATAAAACCCGATGAGGACTCCCTCAGGTTTTACTACCTCGATGAAAAAGCAGTGCAGCGCATAGAACATCATGGCGTGGACAAACCACTCGACGTGACCGAACCCCTGATTTTGTGACCGCATTTCCGCGAACCACAAGTCCCGGCCAACTCCTTGGGGTTTCGCGGGACCAAAAACTGCCGCACCCGGCGCTGTTCCCTTGCCGCTCTTTGACATCGCAGAATGAACTCGCTTGGGAACGATTGCCAGGTTCGCGAAAAAGCGGTAACAAATGTTTGCGGCCCAAGGCGAAATCCGGGCTGCAGTCGCCCCGCGTGAACACGCGGGGCGCGGATTGAAACTGAACAAATCCGCCGGATTGAGTCTGGCATGATCGAGGTATTGGACCTGTGAATAGAGCTGGTGCGACAGATATCGTTGACGGCGGATTTGTCCTGTGCGAATGCGCGGGGCGCGGATCGAAAACTACGTACAAGATGTGCGAGTGAAATAGAGTGACAGACACGTTGGTTGTGCATCTGTGTCATACGTGCTATCCGCGGTCAAGAAGCTCAAACGAGCACAAGACCGAGTCGATCGACCACGGATGCCACGGATGCCACGGATATCCAAGTCCTGTTATTGTACTGATCCCATCGAGTGTAACTGTGTGTCTGTTTTTTGAATCTTGGCGGGGAATGCGATATGGGGACAGGCACGTTGTTTGTGCATGAAAACAAAGCGCCGCCAGAAACTCAACTTTAGTGGCGACGCGTGTGCGGTTTGGGTGTCGGAATTAAGATTGGCTCCAGAGACAGGACTCGAACCTGTAACCCGCCGGTTAACAGCCGGCTGCTCTACCATTGAGCTACTCTGGAAGCCGGAGCGAGAGAAAGTATGCCGAAGAACCGGCAACGTCAACTTCTTTTGCGGGTCTTTTAGCGCTTGTCAATGCGACCACACATGCTAATTTAATCGGCTTTGCAAACGGAATGAAAGACAAGATTCATCCAAAGTATCAGGAAGCGGAAGTGCGTTGTGCTTGTGGGAACACGTTCAAGACACGTTCCACCAAGCCGGTGATCGTACTGGGCATATGCAACGTGTGTCATCCGTTTTACACGGGCCAGCAGAAATTTGTTGATACTGCGGGGCGCGTTGACAAGTTCCAGCAACGCATGGCGAAGACCATCGCCGCCCAGGAAGCCATGGCGGCTGCCAGAGCGGCAAAAAAGAAACGGAAATGATTGCCGGGTTTGCCCGACCCGCTTCTCTCGTGTTCGCGGGGCGATGCCACTTGTAAGAGAGAGCCGCCGACATGGATTTGCGCCCGCACATCGAGCGGATTAATGCCAGATTAGCCGAAGTAGAATCGGACCTCGCCAAGCCGGAGGTAATTTCGCGTCCTGAACGGCTCCAGGAATTGGCGCGGGAACACGCAGGGCTTCGGGAAGTGGCAGATGCAGGCGCAGCATATCTCAAAGCGCTCGAACAGCTCGAATCGAGCAGGCACCTGCTCGAGACCGAGAAAGACCCGGAACTGCAAGAGCTGGCGCGCGACGAGGTCGCGAGATGTGAGGCTGAGGTTGCCCGGCTTGGGCGCAAGGTTCAGGAGCACCTGATACCTTCAGACCCGTCCGATTCACGCAACACGATAATCGAGATTCGGGCGGGCGCAGGCGGGTCTGAATCTGCGTTGTTTGCCGCAGACCTGTACCGGATGTTTACGCGGTATGCCGAGTCGCGAGGCTGGAAAGTCGAGACGATGGACAGCAGTCCTTCGGACCTTGGCGGGTTCAAGGAGATCATTTTCAGTGTTTCCGGGACGGATGTTTATCGGCGCTTGAAGTACGAGAGCGGCGTGCACCGAGTGCAACGCGTGCCGGTCACGGAGGCCCAGGGCCGGATTCACACCTCGACAGCAACCGTGGCGGTCTTGCCCGAGGCCGAAGAAGTCGATGTGGAAATCAAACCCGAAGAAATAGAGATCACAGTTTGTCGCGCGTCGGGTCCCGGGGGACAGGGTGTCAACACCACTGATTCCGCAGTTCAGATTCTGCACAAGCCGACGGGGATGATCGTGCGTTGTGCCGATGAACGGTCTCAGCAAAAAAACAAGGCAAAAGCGTTGAAGGTGCTGAGGACAAGGCTTCTTAACCAGCGCCTTGCAGAGGAAAACGCCCGGTACGCGGCTCAACGAAGAGCACAGGTCGGCACTGGCGAACGCAACGAGAAAATCCGCACATACAATTTTCCACAGAATCGTGTGACGGATCACAGGATTGACCTGAGCATTTATAACTTGCCGGCGGTGTTGGACGGCGATCTTGACCTTTTGATCGAGCCGCTGATTGCGCAGGACATCGAGCGGAGACTGGCCGAATTCGAGGCGAGCGCTGGTGAACAGGGCAACATCGGTGCCACTGAGCGGCCGAAAAAGCCCGTGCCATCATAGAATTCCCCCGTCAATTCGCGCTCGGTGCCAATAAAGTGCCAGGCACTTTGTTTGCGGCTCGCTGGGACAGCGAGCCCTACCGTGCATGAAACTCCGCATGCAGGCAGGGTTGGCTGCATGTTCGGCGCAGTGGGAAACAACAGCTTGTTCGAGGCACGATTCTTCCGGCAAACATATTTCCGCCCAAGATTTTTCTGCCATCGATGTTTCTGTCCCGAGAGTTTCTGCGCCTTTGCGTTGCCATCGTTCTGACCGGTTGCCGCGGCGCAGGCCGTGGCTACATCCGATCCTCTCAATTTACAATCTGTGATCCGCCCTCAATCTGCGAGCATTATCAGGCCGTCGGGTGAGAGTCGAAAGCGTTTTGTTCGGATGGCGCTGTTTTGGCCTTCTTCGTAGTACACAATGAGGACTGTGCCATCCTTGAGTTGGACCGTGGACGGATACGCCCCGATTGTGGAATCAATCTCGTATGGTCCGAGCCATGTGCGGGCTTCGTCGCGGCTTATGTGGAGTGCTGTGTTTGGCAGGCGATGTGAAAGGAGGATTTCGCCGGTGGCGAGCCTGGTGAAATGCGGGCAATGGCCGCGGAAACCTATGTCACGGACCGGTCCCCACGTCAAACCGAGGTCAAGGCTTGTTGCGAAATGCATGTTTGTTTTGTCGCCGCGCAATGCTGCGTAGAGAATGCCGTCCTTGAGCAGGACAAAATCCGTTTCGGCGTCCAACCGCACGCCGCTGTCTTTGCCGATGGGAATTGGATTGCTCCATGTTCGGCCTTTGTCAGTTGAGCGGATTATGCCGCCGTAAGCTGTCGGGCCGTCTTCGCGGTAAACGCCGAGGATCAAAAGGCCGTTTGGCAGTTCGCGCACTGGTGCCGAGGCAGGCCAGCCGGGGGCGAGCACACGCGCTTCGGAATCCCATGTTCGACCGCCGTCGCGGGAAGTCACGAGGCATGTTGAACAGCGCGTGGGTGCTGCCGGGTTATCCTGATTTGGGGGCTCATAAGTGAAGAAAGTGCACATGACGGTTCCATCAGAAACCTGTGCCACGTGCGGGTCTCTATCATCGACGGGGCTGTCGAAGAGGACTGCGGGCGAACTCCATGACCGGCCCTCATCGGTGGATCGAACCATGCATATGCGGCCGCCTTTGGGGAAATCGGCGTTGGGCAGGGAGACATGGGCGTAGCCGGCATAGAAGACGCACAGCAGATCGCCGTTCAGAAGGCGGCAGACATCTGGGAAAGCCTGGTATGTGCCTGCGGATTGTCCGCCGGAGATGACCTTTGGCGGTGGCGCGGTTGTTTGGGCTGGAAGAGCGACGGTGACGGTTAGGGCCATGAAGCCCGTCGTGAGGGCGGTGGCGATTGGGCGCAACCATTTGGACCGAATTGGCATACCTACCAGTTTGAGTCAGGTTCCTGTTGGTTTGCTCAATACTTCACGGGTCTTATCGATCAACTCCGATGCTGAGAACGGTTTGTTGAGAAAAGCTATTTTGGGCTCCAAGACGCTGTTGTGTGCGATGGCGTTTTCTGTGTAGCCAGACATGAAGAGTGTTCTTAATCCCGGGCACATTTGCACGAGCTTCTGTTCGAGTTCCTTGCCATTCATGCCGGGCATGACAACGTCAGTGATAAGGAGATGGATTGGCCCCTTGTAGTCTCTTACCAGATCAAGCGCGTCGGACGGCGTTCTTGCCGTTAGAACAGAGTATCCGTATTCCGAAAGGATGCGTTTGCAGGTGTCGAGAATCTGGGGTTCGTCTTCGACGATTAGGACGGTTTCATTTCCACGCGGCAGATGATAATGCTTCGGTTGTGGCGGTGTCTTTGGGTCGCCATGAGCTCTGGGCAGGTAGATTTTGAACGTTGTGCCTTTGCCGAGCTCGCTGTACACGTTTATGAACCCTCCGTTTTGCTTGACAATCCCGTGGACTATGGACAGCCCAAGCCCTGATCCCTTGCCTTTTTCCTTTGTTGTGAAGAAGGGTTCAAACAAGTGCGACATCGTTTCTTTGTCCATTCCGCAGCCGGTGTCTGAGATGGCCAACAGCACGTGCTCACCGGGTATGCATTCGGCGTGGGCGGCAGCATAAGGTTCGTCCAAGACCACATTGGTTGTTTCGATGGTTAATTTTCCGGGACCTTCGATTGCGTCTCTTGCATTGACCACGAGGTTGGCCACCAATTGATCGAGCTGTGCGGGATCGATTTTGACGTGCCAGAGGTTTTGGCCCGGCACCCATGCCAGCTCGATGTCTTCGCCTATCAGGCGAGAGAGCATGTTCAGGGTGCCTTGTATGGCCTCGTTCATGTCGAGGACAATCGGCCGAATGGTTTGTTTGCGGGCGAAGGTGACCAATTGCCTCGTCAAAGCTGCGGCTCTGGTGGCTGCCTTTTCGATTTCCGAGAGGTAGCGCAGGATGGGAGAGTCTGCGGGGATGTCCTGCAACGCCAGTGACACATAAGAGAGAATAACTTGGAGCATGTTGTTGAAATCGTGGGCTACGCCGCCGGCCAATCGTCCGACTGACTCCATTTTTTGGGCCTGATGCAACTGGAGTTGGAGCTTTTTTCTTTCCTCTTCGGCATGTTTTCTGGCGCTCATGTCACGAGCAATGAATTGCACGGCGGGTTTGCCCCCGAACATGATCGGCGTGAGTACAACCTCGACCGGGACATGACTCTCGTCGGCGCGCAAGTACCTGACTTCAGCCGGGTACATCCCTGTTTCTCCAGAAAGGCGCCTGCGGACGCGGTCAAGAGCGTCCTTGAGATCGTTCGGGTGAATCAACTGTTCGACTTTGAGGCCAAGCATTGCTTCTTTGCTTTGGTAGCCCAAAGCCCGCACTGCGCCCGAATTGATGAAAACGAGTTTGCAGTCCTGAAATATCCCGATGCCATCCGGCGATTCTTCAACCAGCATGCGATAACGCTGCTCGCTTTCTCGGACTTTGTTCTCTGCGCGTTTTCGTTCAGTGATGTTTGTTGTGATATGCACGACTCCGACGACGCTGCCCGAGCGGTCTAGTATGGGATCGCAGGTCGTTTCGAACCATTTCTCTCCGACCCCCATTTCTCGTGTGGCTCGGCGGCCGCTCTTTACGCATTCTTCGAACGGGCAGTTCGGATGGGAGGTTTTCATGCCATGCACTGTCTCAAAACACCGGGTCCCGACGAACTTTTCGACTTCCAAGCCAAACAGTGCTTCGGTTGTCTTGTTCGCGCGCAGCACCTTGTGATCGAGGTCCATGATCCAGATCGAATCGTTTGTGGCCTCGAAGGTGGCTTCCCACTCGCGGGCTGCGCGGGCGGCCTCCTCATGAGCCAGAGTTCGGTCTGTGACGTCCAATAACGTGCCCATTACTGCGGGGGCACCTTGCCAGTCAATACGAGCACCGTAGCTCTCAACCACGACTGTTTTGCCATCCTTACGAATGCCATGCCATGTGTGGTGCACGGTTTGGGCCGATCCTTCCATTCGATCCGTGATTGATTGACCCACGCGATGCCGATCCTGTTCAGAAACAAGGTCGAGAGGTTTGACACTGGCAATCAGCTCTTCTCTGGTGTAACCGAAAATGTTTGCCAATGGTTGATTCACATAAAGGAACTGGTTGCCGCGGATCGCATAGATGCCGACCAGTGAGTGTTCAGCGAGCACCTTGAAATGTGAATCCCTTGCAGCAAGGTTTGTCATGTCGTGGCTACTTCGTCGGAACCGGGGGTGCAGTATCTAGCATGCTCAACTTGGCGGTGTTGCAACGGGTGACAGGCCCTGGCGCAGGTTTTCTTTGCTGAAAATGCGGAGGGGCAGCGGTACTAGACGGCCCGCCGGTTCTTGCGGTCTTGCTGTAATCAGCGAGTATGCTCATTGCCAGTGACAAAGCTGGTGCTGACTCTGCGATGTTTGCGGCGCGGTCAGATTCACCAACACTTGGCGTGCACCAACGCAAGCACGAGACCAACTGTAATGCGAAATCGACTGGTGTCAATTGGGGACTGCACCAAAACTCCGGCGGCGGGTTGTTCCGCGTTTTGGGCGATGTTGCTGCGACGGCGTCTCAGAGTCCCACGTTCAGAAGGAACAAAAAAGTTCGGACATTCCCTGGAACCGGTAGTGATATGTTCTACAGCGTGTCAGTAGTCGCGTTGCCGAAATCGGCTCCGGCGGGGAGCGCGGTGTGCGGCCTGGAAACCGAGATTCTCTCGTCTGGGCGCGGGTTACCTTGGCCCGGGAACCTCACCGGAATGACGGTTTGGGTGCGTTTGGCCTTGGGGGCTGGCAAGATTTCCGCGGCGGAAGCTGCGACCGGCTCAGTTTGGCGTTCCTCACGATAATTCGCATCTGACATCGATTTTGGCCAAATGTGAAATCCGCCGTGTCCGGCAGCGCCAAGTTCAATGTCCCATGTTCCCCAGATGCCCTTGCCTTCGCGGAAACCGCGGTAATAGACATTGTGCGATCCGGGGTAGGTTTTTACCCAACTACACTCGCCTTCAGCAGCATCGTAGCTGCCATTTATGAGGAATTGACCTACGTCGTCGATCCCCTCGCCGACTATTCTCCCCTCGTGGAACTCGAGGTTAAGGTCCATCCGGTGTTTGTCGGACGGCGAGTAATTGTAAAACCCTGTCCACGGCCCTGACGGATACAGCGCCTCGCCCATGGTCGCTTTATAGCCCAAGGGACAGCCAATGTCAAAGCGCAATGAAAACATTAGCGAGGCTCCGCCTCAGACCGACCTGGCATGCGGTGCCATAATGCCCGACAGGCACTCGCCGCTCTCGGTGCAAGGCCCGCCTCGCTTAAAGTGGCGGCTCCGCCGCCACTTCGTTCCTTGGAAACCGAATGAGGGGACAAATGAATTGATTCAGTACATGCCGCCTGCCACCTACGCACATCCAGCAAGGACTTAAATACAGTGACAGACTCGTTGTCTGGGTATGGACCCAAATAGAGGGACAGGCTCACTGTTTGGGGTTACTTCGTTCCTTGGAAACCGAATGAGGGGACAAATGAATTGATTCAGTACATGCCGCCTGCCACCTACGCACATCCA